>JAPUKX010000238.1 GCA_027295435.1 Planctomycetota bacterium
ACGCCTCAAAACCGGCAACTGTCAGATCGAGTCTGAATTACTACAGATTAGGACCCCTTAATTCGCTCCGCCGTCCACCTCACGCCAAGTTGCTAGATGTCCGAGTGGGGTCAACAACGGAAGTCCAGCGTGGGCCTCGGAATGTCCGTTGTTGGGGGTTAAGCAGACCTCAATTTCGAGCGACTGAATGTCTGCTTGTAGCCATGAGCAGACTCAAGACATTTCGTCCAACAGCGCCTTCGCCTCCTTCAAATCGGGCGTATCGAAGCCTTCGGTGAACCAGTCGTAGACGGGTTCGAGCAGCTCGCGGGCTTTGGCGTGTTTGCGTTGGCCCTGCCACAGACGGGCGAGGCCCGTCGCGGCGCGCAGCTCGAACCACTTGGCACCTTGGCGGCGGGCGATATCGAGGGCGCGGGTCATATGGGCTTCGGCGCCAGGCCGGTCCCGGGCCGACTCGGCCAATAACAGTTCACCCTTGAGCCGATGGACCTCCGGCTCCCACCTGTGCTCTCCGGTTTTTTCGATCACGGTCTCCGCTTCCGCTAGGGCTTCGAGGCCCCGCTCGATATTGCCGACCCACGCATATCCTTCCGCCAGGATGGCGAGCTGAAACGACAGCCGCCGGTTCAGGCCCGCTTCCCGGATCGCGTCCAGCCCCTCCCGCATCTCCTCGCCCCCCTTGACCGCCTCACCCTGTGCGGCCAGCGCCCAGCCGTGCAACATCGTCGCCATGGGCTTGAAGTACGGGAACTCGTGGTCGGCGCACAAGGCGGACAAGGATTCCGCGCGGGCCTGGACTGATTGCGGTTCCCGACGAAACAGATAGACCGTGCCGGAAAAACTGTGTGCCATGGCCACGGTAAACGGATACGCGAGCTCTTCCGCGAGCGCCACCGCGTCGACGACCAAATCACGAGCACGATCCGGGAAACCGAGGAAGCACGAGGTCAACCCGGCTGTGAGCCGGCAGCATACGCCGGGGTCGTGACCGCCGTAGATGAACGCGTGGGCGCGATGCTGGTCAATTTCGTAGAGGGCGATGCCCTGTTCGGCGTGTTCGCGCACCGACTGCAGCTCGTCGCGAGCGAAACGGCTGGTCCAGGCTGAATGATGGGCCTGCAAGAGCATCCCCTTGTCCGCCTGCTTCCCCGCGATCGCCAGCAGCTCGTCCGCTATCTCACATGCTGCGTCCGATTCGCCCGCCGCGTTCGTGACCTGCCACAATCCCCAGGTTGCGGGGAAGAACTGCGCGGCATCGCCGACTTGCTCGCAGAGTTCTCGCGCCCGCGCGTAGGCTTCCCGTACATCGGGTGCGCCAAATCCTTTACTGGCCATCAAGGCCGGTCCCAAGGCGAGCAGCAAGGCGAGTTCCTCTTTGGCGAGTTCCGTGGCCCCGGATAGACCCCTGACAAGTTCGAGCCCCTTGGAGCAATGGGCGATCGCTTCCGCGTTCGCCGAGCGCTCGAGGGCGCGCCGGCCGGCTCGTTGCCAATAGACAATCGCTTGCTCCACGACGCCCGCTTCGGTGTAGTGATGAGCCACCAGCTCCGGCTGGGTCTGCACGATCTCAGGAAACCGGTTCTCCAGCAGTTCGGCGACCTGCCGGTGGTAGAACTGCCGCGTCCGCTTGAGTAGCGACTGATAGGCCGCGTCCTGCACCAGTGCGTGCTTGAAAATATACTTCGCGCGCGGCCGCCGTCCCCGCTGGTAGAGCAGCTCGGCGTCCACTAACTGGTCCAATCCTTCTTGCAAGGTCGTCTCTTCGAGGGAAGCGATCGCCTGCACCATCTCGTAGGTAAACTCCCGCCCCAGGACCGCGCCGAGTTGGGCTATTTCGCGTATGGTTGGCAGCCGATCCAGCCGAGCCATCAGCGAGTCCTGCAGGGTGGCCGGGACGGTGACTCCGGACAACGGGCCGGTGAGTTCATAGCCGTCGTCCCCTTCGCGCAGAAAATTCGCCTCCAGGATCACCTTGGTCAGCTCTTCGACGTAGAGCGGCACCCCGTCGGTCTTCCCGACGATGTATTCGACGACCTCCCCGGGCAACGCTTTGCCTCCGGCTTGTTGCACGATCAAAGCTTCTACTTCGGGCCGGTCCATGCGGTTTAGGGTGATCGGCGTCATGTGCGAGCGCATCGACCAGGACGGCGCGAACTCCGGGCGATAGGTCACCACGTTCATCATCGAAACCGTCGGCGACTGCTCGATGTAGAGCGCCAACAGCTCCAGCGTCGTCGGGTCGGCCCAATGCAGGTCCTCCCAGACGTTGAGCACCGGCCTTCGCTCCGCCTCCTCCAGCAGCCACCTCGCCAGTGCGTCGAGCGTCCGCTCGCGCCGCTCCTTGGCGCTCAGCTCCAGCGGCGCATAGCGGTCTTCCGGCAGCGCGAGCGACATCAGCTCGGCATAGAGCGGCACCGCCTCCGCGAGCGGCAGACTTTGTCCCTTGAGCGCCGCTTCGAGCTTCTCCAGTTTTGCTTGCGCACCGTCCTCGGGCGTCCAGCCCAGCGCCCGCTTCAGGTGCTCGATCACCGGATAGAGCGTGCTGTTGGCGTGATACGGCGAACACCGGTGCGCGACCCAGAGGTAGTCCTGCCCTGCCACCTGCTCGCGCAAGGCCTCAATGAGCCGCGACTTGCCAATCCCCGCCTCGCCCTGGATCAGCACCGCCTGGCCGTGCCCTTCCTTGCTGGTCTCCCAGGAGCGCAACAAGAGCCCCAACTCCTCCTGGCGCCCAACCAGCGGCAAGCCGCCGCCGACGCGCTTGGCCACCTCGTCGCCGGCGACCTCGCCCTCGCCCAGCACCCGCCACGCCCGCACCGGCTCCCCAAATCCCTTGAGTTCATGGGCCCCAAGGTCCTCGATCTCGAAGGTCTCGCCGATCAGCAGCCGGGTGTTGGCGCCGATCACCACCTGGCCCGGCGCCGCCACGCCCTGCAGCCGGGCCGCCAGGTTCGGCGTTTCGCCCGCCACCGCCTCGGCCTCCTTCCCTCGCCGACCAGGTCGCCGACGACGACCCGCCCCGTGGCGATGCCGACGCGGGCCTGAAGTGCGAGGTTATGATCGAGCTCGAGCTTCGCCACCGCTGACACCGCGTCCAGCCCCGCGCGCACTGCCCGCTCGACCTGATCCTCGTGGGCCTGCGGCCAACCGAAATAGGCCAGCACGCCGTCGCCCAGGAACTTGGCGACGTAGCCTTCGTACCCGGTGACGGCGCCGGCCACCGCGTCCTGATAGCGGCGCATGACCTCGCGCAGGTCTTCCGGGTCGAGCCGGCGCGAGAGTTCCGTCGAGCCGACGAGATCGCAGAACATAACCGTCAATTGGCGGCGCTCAGCTTCTGCGCGCTTTGGCGATGCTGGCGATGCTTCGGCTACGTCCGTCGGTGCCTCACGCTGGGCACCAGCCGTTAGTTCGGCTACTGCCTTCAAAAACTTACGTCGATGGCCAAGCGATAGGCCGAGCTGACTTAGATCATCGTCGCTCAGCTCCGACAACACTTC
>JAPUKX010000239.1 GCA_027295435.1 Planctomycetota bacterium
CGGCACAGCGCTCGGCGTTTGCCCTGGAGGTGGACCTGGCGCCGCTTGCGCGCAGTGGGGTGTATGAGCAGGGTCGGTTGAAGTCCTTCGACTCCTTCGCCAGCTCGATGATGCACCTTGTCTCCGGCCCGCACGCCATCAACGGGAACCCAGACGGCTTCAGCTACCTGGACCTGATGTGGCGACCCCAGGAGTATGAGGACGCCGATGCGATCTACGTCAAGAACAAGCCGATTCGCCCAGAGATCGCTGACGCGCTTCGTCAATCGCTGGATGAGACACTGCCCGGGCAGCTGGCCAACCTGCGAGACACTCGCGGGCCGGCGGATCAGGCGCTGGCAGAGCACCGCGTCCGCGAGCAGTTCGAGCAACGTATGGATCGGTTCCTCACCACGGGATTGATCTCGAGTGTGATGCTTCTCGATCCGAGCGTCCAGGCTCTGCTGGACGTCAAGGCAAGTGATCTCATGCGGACGGCGAACGTCGTACAGCAGATCCGCTTCGGTCTGGCGATGATGCAGCCCGCGGAGCTTCGCTCGCGCCTGTTGATTGTGCCGCCGCCGGGCGGGGGGTTTGCCGATGGGTGGATGACGATCCAAGAGTTTGCCCGGCTTGGTCCGGATCAGATCGCCGAAGTGTCCGACGCTGCGCTGCCTAACGCTGTCATTGGGGCCTGGGACATGCTCACTTTGGCGTGGAAGAACCAGAATGCAGCTGGCGTCAACGATGCGGTGGTTCAACTGGCCGAGTTGCTGCCGAAGATCTCACCCACGCTTTATCCCGACCAGGCAAGGCTGTCCTGGGAGAGCTGGTATTTCAAGATCAAGAACATGACATGGGTGTGGATCGTTTACCTGCTCAGCGTGGTGTTGCTGGTGATGTCGGTTGTGTATCGCTGGACGCTGGCACGGCGGCTCGGATTGAGCGCGTTCGGCTTGGCCTTTGCCCTGCATACGTTCGCGCTGCTGCTGCGCTGGTACGTCTCCGGCCGCTGGCCGAACTCCAACATGTTCGAGGCGGTGACCACAGCCGCCTGGTTCGGCGGGTGTCTGGCCATCGTGCTGGAAGTGCTCGCCCGCCGGTCAGTGATGCGGAACCAGTTCGCCCTCGGCAGCGGCGTGGCGTCGATGATCGCGCTCATGTGCGTCCATTTCCTCCCCGTTCAGCTCAACCCCAACATCTCCAACAAGATGCCGGTGCTGCACGATGTCTGGCTTTACATTCACACGAACGTCATCATCTTCAGTTACATCCTGATTTCCATGGCCGCGGTGTCGGCGTTCTTGTATGTGGTTTACCGCGTCGGCGGCGGCAAGGCCGATTACGTGCGCGTCGGCGGAGCCGGGACGCTGATGCTCTCCAAACCTTCCGGCGAGTCGCATCTGAGTGAGACCGGATCATCTGCCGGACAAGTCTTCGACGGCGCGACGATGGTGCTGATGGAGCTCGCGTTTGTTATGCTCTGGACCGGGCTGGTGATGGGGGCGATCTGGGCCGATCACTCCTGGGGCCGGCCGTGGGGCTGGGACCCCAAGGAGGTCTTCGCGCTGAACACCTTCATCGTCCTCGCTCTGCTGGTGCATACTCGGCTGAAGGTCAAGGACAAGGGATTGTGGACGGCGATCTTGGCGCTCGGCGGGTTCACCGTCATGCTGTTCAACTGGATCTTCATCAATTTTGTGATCGTCGGCCTGCACAGCTACGCATGATGGGACAGGCTTGAGGCTTGAACATGTTTCGCGGGATCACCATTCCCTGCCGGCAATTTGGGGTTCCTCACATCTCCAACAACTCGCCTTCGCGCAAGGATCTGATGTCGGTTGAGGACTCATCGAAGTCGTCGGGAAGGTGAATCAGTCTGATCTTCGCTCGAAGCTCATCAGGCAAGGCGTTCAGCGACTCGATCGGCGTGTGGGGCGGCCCAAGGTTGCACTCGTGCACGATGATGTCGGCCTGGCTGAGCCACTCGATGTGCGCCGCGTCGAACGGGGTATCGCTGGACCAGCCGAGCGTGGCTTGGTCGTCGCTGATGAGCAGGCCGATGGTCGGGATGGGATGGTTGGTGAACCGGCACCGCACGGTGAGCCCGGCGACGGCAGCCGGCGTTTGGGGTTCGAGCACCCCAACGTCAAAGTAGTTCTGCAGGGTACGTGGGGGGTTTGCGCTGCCGGCAGCGTCCATGGCCGGGGCCAGACGCTCCCACAAGCGGTCCGCGGCGGGGCGGCTGGTGTGGATTCTCGGGCGCGTAGGCGCCTCATCACCAGCACGTTTCCTCTTGCGTGCGAAGCCGAACGATTCCAGGCCGTTGCAATGGTCGCCGTGCAAATGGGTAATGATGATGTCATCGATGGCGGACGCATCGACGCGCCAGCCGACACGCGCCGTCGCCTCGCGAATCGCCCGATGAACGAGGTCCGGGCAGTCCAGCAGCACAAAGCCATCCGGCCCGTCGAGAAGGGCGCTGGAGCCGAAATGCAGCCGCGTGAAGGCGTCGCCAACGCC
>JAPUKX010000024.1 GCA_027295435.1 Planctomycetota bacterium
CCCGTGCATTGGCCCGGACCGCCCATGGCGCGTCGCAGCGATACATCGCGCCTGCGGATAGCCAAGAAACGGGCCGCTGAATGGTGCGGGGAGTTGATTGCCGGGCTCGATGCCGGCGAACGCCCACGCCCCGCCGAAGTAGTCTTCGGTTCCCGTGCCGCAGATGGTCGGTTTATCAGGTGGATCACCGTCGATGAAGAATTTCACCTCCCCTTCACCCCACCATCCCGTGTCGAATTGACTCCAGACAATGTACGTGCCGACGTAATGGCCGCGTCCCATCGCACCGGGCAGAATGACATGTTCGGGTCGCTGGCGATTGGTGGTCGCGCGACGCCAGCTCGCATGGAAATACGCTGCATCGTCGGGAATCTCGCCCAAGGCGTAGGTGATCTGATAATACAGTTCGCGGATCGTTTGCTGCGATTCGTTGGCGATCTCGATGCGGAAGCGATTGCGGAAGGGCATCGGCCAATAACTATTCATGCCGCCGCGCGGGTTCACAGCCACGGGTAAGGAGTTGACCGTCGCGAGACCGTTCACGCCGTTGGCGAAAAAGTCACCAAGCGGCGACTGAATCGAAGGATCGCTCAGGTCGTTGTAATAGGCCCGCAGCATGATTCCGCGCAATAGTGCCGGGTCAGCGGTACACCAGATGTGTTGGACAACGCCGGGGCCGGCGATGTCGGCCAGGGTCATGGTTTGCCCCGGCTGGATGTCTCGTAAGCAAGGCCGAACCTTCCAACCCTTGCCCAGGTCTCGTGCCGCCGGTGCGCAATGGCTGTCATCACCCGGGCTCGCCTGGGCGCCGCCACTCTTGGCCCCGCGGGGATTCTCGGCGGAGATCGATCGGGTTTCAGCGTTCACGAGCCGTGCGATGCCGGCCAGCGGGTCAAGAAGATCGTTCATGGTCCCTCCTGTACGATCAGCACGCCAGGCTGCTCGGGCATTGTGCCGACGCCCAACGAGGCGGCGGAGTTGTCGTCGGGAATCATCGTCGCTGACGAAGCGAAGTTCTGCAAGATCGCTCGACCGAAGACCACCTGCTCGCAAAGGTGATTGGCAGGGCGCCCCCCATGACTCCACGATATCCTGTGAGGTAGGGTCGCCAGCGAAACGCAGCGTCACCATGGCTGAAGTCGTCCTCAAGAAGGTCTCAAAGGTTTTCCCGGGAAACGTTGTTGCGGTGCGCGATCTCGATCTGCACGTGGCCGACGGTGAGCAGGTTGTGTTGGTGGGCCCCTCCGGCTGCGGCAAGACGACAACGCTGCGCATGATTGCCGGACTGGAGGAGATCACATCCGGGACGATCCGCATCGGTGACCGCGTGGTCAATACCGTGCATCCCAAGGACCGCGATGTGGCCATGGTGTTTCAGGACTATGCGCTGTATCCCCACATGAGCGTGTACAAGAACATGGCGTTCGGTCTGAAACTGCGGAAGGTTGGCCGGCCGGAGATCGACCGCCGGGTGCGCCACGCCGCCGGGTTGTTGGACATTGCGGGCTTACTGGATCGAATGCCGGCAGCGCTGTCCGGCGGGCAGCAGCAGCGGGTTGCGGTCGGCCGGGCGATCGTTCGCGAACCTCAATGTTCTCTTTTCGACGAACCGCTGAGCAATCTGGACGCCAAGCTGCGCACACAGATGCGGGCAGAGCTCAAGGCCCTGCATATGCGCCTGCGAACCACCATCGTCTATGTCACCCACGATCAGGAAGAGGCGATGACGCTCGGCGATCGCATCGTCGTGATGGCAGCCGGGCGAGTTCAGCAGATCGGGGCGCCGCTTGTGGTCTATCACAACCCGGTGAATCGATTCGTAGCGGGCTTTCTCGGCTCTCCGGCCATGAACTTCATCGACGGCCAAATCTTGCGAGAGAGTGGGCGGCTGGTCTTTACCGACACACACACCCTGCGCCTGGGGCTGTCAGATGAGATGGCTGCGTCCGCCTCCGGATACATCGGTCGGCCCGTGGTCCTGGGGGTCCGCCCCGAAGCGCTTCGCCCCGAAGGAACCGGGGGGCCGCCGGCTGGTCCTACTCCCCAGGAATTGAGGCTGACGCTTGAGATCACGATGACCGAGCCGTTGGGCGATCGCATGGACGTGTATGGAAAGACAGTCGGCGGTCAGAGGATGATCGCCCGCGTATCCGCCGGCGATAGCGTTTCGACCGGCACGCAAGCGACCTTTTCCATTGATCCCGCCGCGCTACACTTGTTCGAGCCAGGCGAGTTCGGCCGAGACATCGCCCTTGGCTCCTCGGGGTCGAGCTCATCGAACCTCTGATCCAGCTCCGTGGGCCATCCCTCAGATCAACAAATTGCATCAATTGACCGAATCGCATCAGCGCAAACGCGTCATGTGTTTCTGGAGCTGCGGTACGGTGCGCGACAATCGCGACAACACCGAGCGTGAAAGAAGACCGCGACCACTCCCGATGGAAAAACCCCCGGCTCGGATGGGCCGGGGGTAATCGGGTTCAAGCGAATCGAAGCGAGTGAAGGTTACGGGCAGGCTCCCCAGTTGGCCAATCGCGTGAGCAGGTCGAGGATGCCGACAATTCCGTCCCCGTCGAAGTCGGCCGGGTCCCCGGGGTTGGGTCCCCACGCCGCCAGCAGCGCGAGCAGGTCGAGGATGCCGACGTCGCCTGAGCCGTTGAGATCCCAAGGGCAGGGGTCTCCACCTTCAACGGTCCCGATGACGTTCTGGACCCAGTGTACGCCGGGGAAGCCGAGATCGTCGAACGATATGTAGTCGGTCAGGCCGCAGTCTGCCGCCATCAG
>JAPUKX010000240.1 GCA_027295435.1 Planctomycetota bacterium
GAGGCGATTTGGTGATCGAAAACCCGGTGCAGTGGCCAATTCGTTCTGTGAGGGTGTAGTCGAGACCGCGGAGCATTAGAAAATCGAGCCTGAATGTCCGAGATGGGTCAGGTTCGGACTCTATCGCCACTGCACTGGAATGTCTGTTCCTGGGGGTAAAGCGGACCTAAACGGCGCGAAAGCGGATGTCGCCGCCTGAATGTCGGCTGTTGGGGGAAGAGCGGACCTCGATCGGAACGTCTGGAACTTCTCTTGTTAGCCAAGAGCGGACATTGAGGTCTCGCCGTTAGACTCGGTTATCCTGCGGTCAGATTGCCAATTTTGCCAAGGTGACCGTTACCCCCGATTTGGCTGAACCGCCGAAACCGGGCCCCCATACTGTCAGCTCACCCTATTTCTCGTGCACTCTGTAGGCTAGTCAGCG
The DNA here is from genome assembly GCA_027295435.1 of Planctomycetota bacterium. GTDB lineage: Bacteria > Planctomycetota > Phycisphaerae > Phycisphaerales > SM1A02 > JADFFQ01. The sequence continues at coordinate 425 of JAPUKX010000240.1, forward strand.
GCGGGTGCCGACAGCGATCAAATAATCGTAGGGCATCGCGACACCGATCCCCTTCCGGTAGCGCTCGTAGAGCGCCACGAGATCGGCCTTGGCCGCGGCCCGTTTCTCGTCGTCGAGGCCTTCGACCAGAGCCTTGACTGGGCCGAATCCGGCGGCCAGGACCTCGTATCCTGCTTCACCATCGGGCACCCGGTGATACATCGTGCCGGTCTCGAAGGCGAATTCGAAAGCGGCGCCGAGGGTTTCCCCGAGCCATTCCGGCCGGCCCCAGTCGAAAGGCGATGGCGGTGGCGGTGAGGGCGGCGAAGGCATGTAGGGCGCCAGCGCTTTGCGCAATTCGCCAGCGTTCGATTCTGGCGGCCAGGTCATCAGCGCGAGTCGCCCGCCCTTGCGGCAAACTCGGGCGAGTTCGGCCGCGGCGGCCTCCCGGTCTCCCGCGAACATGACGCCGCAGGTCGAGATCACCGCATCGAATTCACCGTCGCTGAAGGGCAAGGCTTCTGCGTCGGCCAGGCGGTAGTTGATATCGAGGTTTCTTTCGACGGCGATCTCGCGCGCCGCCGCCAGCATGCCCTCGGCAATATCGATGCCGGTGACCTTGGCGCCGTGCTCGGCGGCCCGGCGCGATGTCCAGCCGGTTCCCGTGGCGATGTCGAGCACCCGCTCGCCGGGCTTCGGCGCAAGGCGGATGATGCAATGTTCGATGCCCTCGGCGATGAAGCGGCTGACCTCGTCGTATGCGCGGCCACCGCTGCTCCACATAGCGGCGGCTTTCTGGTTGTGCGGCTGAATTTGTTCGTTCATCGTCCTACTCCCAGCTCGTGGATTTCCTTATGCGTGATGGCACCAGCGTGGCATCGCCGCGTCAAAGGCCCTTCAAAAAGCGCGTCAACGATGGGTCAAAAGCGTCTTGCATGCATTTTTTAACGCTGAGCGGGGTGATATAGTCGGGACGGTCAATGATCGGGGAGCCTCTTGATGCCCGCACTCGTTCTGGAAATTCTTGGCGGATTCGAGCTTCGCTCGGCGGCGGGCGACGCGCTGCGCCTGCCGACCAGGAAGTCGCGAGCGCTTCTCGCCTATCTCGTGGTCCCTCCCGGCCAGCTTCACTCGCGCGAGGAGCTGGCGACCTTGCTTTGGGGCGAGCGGACGGACAAGCAGGCCCGCCACAGCCTGAGCCAGGCGCTCTCGTCGATCCGCAAGGCGTTGACCAATGGGGCCGGGGACGCGCTCAGGGTAGATGGCGATCGCATCACCCTCGCCGGTTCGGCGCTCGATACCGATGTGCTTCGCTTCGAACGGCTGGTGACGCAAGGAAGCGTCGAATCACTCGCCCGAGCGGCCGATCTATACCGTGGCGACCTGTTGAGCGGCATCGCCTTTCAGGCGGAGGCGTACGAGGACTGGCTCGCCGGCGAGCGGGCGCGGCTTCGTGAGCTGGCGCTCGGCGCACTCGGCAAGCTGCTCGATCATCACGCCACCGCAGGAGACACCGAGCACGGTGTAGAAGTCGCCATTCGTCTGTTGGCGATCGATCCGCTCCAGGAGCATGTCCACCGCGCCTTGATGCGCCTTTACATGGCGGCGGGGCGGGGCGACGCGGCGCTCAGGCAATACGAGAGATGCCGCGAGGTTTTGTGCAGCGAGCTCGGCGTCGAGCCCGAGTCCGAGACCGAGCGCCTCCAGCACGACATCGCCAGGAAGCGGGCAGGCGACCGCGCATCCCCGGTGCGGCCCGACAAGCCCTCGATCGTCGTGCTGCCCTTCAAGAACCTGAGCGGCGACGCCGGTCAAGACTACTTCGGCGCTGGCGTTACTGATGACATCATCACCGAGTTGTCGCGCTTCCACTCGCTGTTCGTCATCGCCAGCAGCACCTCGTTCACCTATCGCGACAAGGCGGTTGATGCGAAACAGGTGGGGCGTGAGCTTGGTGTGCGCTACATCCTCGAGGGCAGTGTCCGCAAGGCCGGCGACGACCTGCGCGTCACCGTGCAGCTCATCGACGCCGCCGGCGGCGATCATGTCTGGGCCGAGCGTTACGACCGCACGGTCGCGGACGTCTTCAGTCTCCAGGACGAGGTGACGCGGACCATCGTGGCGACGGTCGTGGGCAGGGTCAAGGCCGACGGCATCGAGCGCGCTCGTCGCAAGACGCCGGAAAATATGACGGCCTACGACTATTTTCTTCGCGGCCTTGATTTCTACCAGAGGCGAAGACATTCGCCCGACGATATCGCCCAGGCGCTCGCCATGTTCAAGAAGGCTATCGAGTTCGATCCCGAGCTGGCGACCGCCTACGCATGGTGCGCCTGTGCGTTGAGCGAGTCGTGGTTCCATAGCCGGGACGATGATGACCTGAAAATGCCGTTGGAATACGCCCGCAAAGCGTTGTGGCTCGACGGCAACGACAGCGAGGCCCACTACATCACAAGCATCATCCTCGTCCAGCTAAGGGACTACGACCGTGCCTGGGACCACATCGTGAGGGCGCGTGACCTCAATCCCAATCACGCCGAAGTCATGCGGGTGATGGGGAATTTCCTGGCCCACACCGGGCGGCCGGACGAGGCCATCGAATGGATCGCGGCCGCCATGCGCATTAATCCGCACCATTCCAGCTGGTACAATTCCCATATGGGCTTCGCTCTCTACACGGCACGCCGCTACGCCGAGGCGCTCGACGCCTACCAGCGCATCACGACGCTTACATACGTCGATGAGGCCATCATGGCCGCCTGTCTCGCCGGTCTCGAACGGACCCAGGAGGCTGGAGCCCATGCCGGGGCCGCCCTGGCGGTCAGACCCGACTTCACCGTCGAATGGTTCAGCACCACTGTTCCCTATAAGCATGAGGACGATCTTGGACACCTGATCGCCGGTCTGCACAAGGCGGGCCTGCCGGAGTAAATTATTCGTGCGGAAGGAAACGACCTTTCACAACGCCCGAGTCTTCAAATCGGAAATACGCTCGATGTCCGTTCTGGGTCACGAACGGAAGTCCAGCGTGACCCTCGGAATGTCCGTTGTTGAGGGTGAAGCAGACGCAATCGGGCGAAAAGCAGACATTGCGTCTCAAGTGTCGTTTTCACACGACGCTTTGAAACCTCGCTAAGACCGCCACTGCATGCGTCAGACGGCGCTGGCCGCTACTCGGGCAGCTGAAACTGGGCTCTGACGCACACAGCAGCTTCTACGCAGCATACAGATACCAAAAATGGTGCCTTTGAAGGCCTACTGTGCTTTCTCGTGTTTCTTCCGCCATTGTTCCTTTGCGGCGATAAACTCTTGTTTTGTAATTTCGCCGTTGCCATCCTTGTCCGCTCGCGTGAAGTGGGTTTTGGCTCGGGC
>JAPUKX010000241.1 GCA_027295435.1 Planctomycetota bacterium
CGTGGCGCGTCGGGTTGCTTTGCCATCACCTGCATCGATCGGAAAGAGAGTGCACCAAAGGAGCCGACAGCCGGTCGTCTGCCTGTGCAGGTAACTCGGCGTCGAAGCGGGTTATTCCGCTGCTGTCGCGCATGCGACCAGCCTGGAGCGGAAACGCGCGAATCCATCCAGCCCTCGCCTATGCGGGCGGGGCGGTTCGCTGCGGAGTCGGCACCTCAGGCCCCACGTCCCACGCCTTCTGTTACGGCAGAGTCGCCTGGAAGACAATCAAACGCTCGTGATAGACGCCGTCGCGGATGGTGTAAGCGCCGGGGATCAAGGCTATCTCGCGCATGAACTCTTCGTCCTCGAGGTAGTAGTCGCGGAACGGCCCGTCGGTTTCGCCGATGATTCGCACATCCATGCCGTTCTCTTGCATAAGTCGAATACTGCGGGGAATGTCGGCCATGCTGGATTGGACGAAAACAAGCCACCCGCCGGGGCGGACCAGCTTGTGCGCATCGAGAATCAGCGTGTCGATGAAGTACCGGCGGTAGCGCGTGATGGCCCTGGCGAACGGAGGATTGGTGACCACCGCATCAAACGGCCCGGCGTCAACGTGAGTCCAGTCGGCGACGAGATACTCGATTGCGACGTCGATGCCATGCTTTTCGAGGTTATGCCGGGCGTTGTCGTTGATGGCGGGGTCAATCTCGGTCAGCGTCAGGCGAGCGGCGTTTTGTTTGGCAAGGAGGATGGCGTGAATGCCGCAGCCCGTGCCGAGCTCCAGGACGTGCATACGAGCGAAGTCGAGTCGCAGGAGCATCTCGGCGAGGTGCACACCGTGCGGCGTGGGGTTCCACACGCCGGCTGGCACATCCAGCTCTAGCAGGTGGTCGCCGAACTGCTCGGCGAAGGTCACAGGATAAAGGTTGTCGCTGTGCCGTTGCTGAGGTTGTTCCATCGTGACGTTGCATGGTTTGCGGTTCATGGAAGGCCTCGTGTAGCTCTAGGCCCCGGCTTCGCAGGCTGCGACGAGAGTTTGAAGCATTGGGCGCACCTTAGCGTCGTTGGCGAATTCCTCAACCTCCATCGCATAGTTTGCAACGCCCAGCCTGCTGATTCGGTCGTTACAGCCGATACAGCCAATCAGCTCGTCCACCGGCCGGCGTAGTGAACCGTGTAAACGCCTGCGTCGCGCTGGGTCATCTGGTGCATCCGCTTGGCGATCTGGCGAAGATGTAGCGCGTCGTGGGCCACCCAGGCGGCGAAGATGTCGCCGGCACGAAGTGGTCCGAGCTTGGGATGCGTATGGGTCTGTGACCAATCGGGGCGGTGCAGACCACGGAGCCATGCGATGGATTTGTGACGCTCGGAAATGAATCGCCCCAGTGCTGCGACCAGATCGCCTTCGTTGTAGCGGCGGTCGACGGCCCAGGTTTCGGGATCGATCGGGGGCCAGGGCTCGGCCGGATCGCGCAGCGTCAGCTCGACGCGGGTTCGGAAGTCTTCGACCTCCTCATCCGCCAGATGGGTCACGATCTCAAGGATCGACCATGCCCCGTCCGCGTGCTTCCAGCGCGCATCGTCCGCTGAGACACCGTGCACCACGGCTGACAGTATCTCCGCGAATCGTTCGAGTGAGTCGATCATTCGCTTGAGGTTCATGCAAACTCTCTGGAGAACTAGCCCCGCATTACAATGCAGTGCTCAATCGTTGGCGAAGCCCTTGCCATGCACGCGTCAACTCTGCGCCATTCTGCGCAGGACGGTGTGCAGGATTCCGCCGTGGCGGTAATACTCTACCTCGACGGGGGTGTCGATACGGCAGGTGGTCGCGAACTCGATCACTTTCGCGCCGGACCCTCGCTTGGCAGACCCAGCGCCAGAGGGGTTGGGCTTTGTGGCCTTGACGGTGATGTCCTGGCGCGGTTGCAGGTCGATGGGCACGGCGATGTCGTAGACCTCGGTACCGTCGAGGCTGAGTGTCTTCGCATTCTGCCCATCCTTGAATGTGAGCGGCAGGACGCCCATGCCGACGAGGTTGGAGCGGTGGATGCGCTCGAAGCTCTCGGCGATCACGGCTTTGACGCCGAGCAAGAGTGTTCCCTTGGCGGCCCAGTCGCGCGACGAGCCCATGCCGTAATCCTTGCCGGCCAGAACAATCAGCGGCACACCTTGCTCCTTGTAGTGCATCGCCGCTTCATAGATGGGCTTGACCGTGCCCATTGCACCCGGACCTTCGCTGCGACCCGGACCTTCGCGGAGCTCAGGTCCGGCTTCGGGGGTGTCGGTGAAGTCGGTGGTCCATCCTCCTTCGGTCCCGGGTGCAAGCTGGTTGCGCACGCGCACATTGCCGAACGTGCCGCGGATCATCACATGATCGTTGCCACGGCGGGACCCGAAGCTGTTGAACATGCTCACCGGCACCCCGTGCTCGATCAAGTATTTCCCGGCTGGCGAGTCGGCTTTGATCGCGCCGGCGGGGCTGATGTGATCGGTCGTGACCGAGTCGCCTACCTTTACTAGACATCGCGCCCCCCCGATCGACTCGATCGGCGGCGCCTGTGGCGGCATATCAATGAAGAACGGCGGCTCCTGGATGTAGGTGCTCGTCGCCGGCCAATCAAACAGCTCGCCGCCAGCCGTCTTGATCGATGTCCACTCGTCGGACCCCTCGAAGACATTCGCGTATTGGTCGATGAACTGCTCACGGTCGATGCACGAGGCCATCGTGTCCTGGATTTCCGCTTCGCTCGGCCAGAGGTCGCGCAGATACACGTCACGGCCGTCGCGGTCACGCCCCAGCGGCTCCGTGGTCAGATCGAGATCAACAGTGCCGGCGATTGCATAGGCGACGACCAAGGGGGGCGACGCCAGATAGTTGGCCTGCACTTCCGAATGAATGCGCCCTTCGAAGTTGCGGTTTCCCGAGAGCACCGAGCAGACCACGAGATCGTTGTCGTTGATCGCCTTGCTGATCGGCTCCGGCAGCGGGCCGGAGTTGCCGATGCATGTCGTGCAGCCGTATCCGACGAGATAGAAGCCCAGCGATTCGAGGTCGTTGAGCAGATCAGCTCTGCGAAGATAATCGGTGACGACCTTCGAGCCGGGGGCCAACGAGGTTTTGACGCAAGGTTTGCGTCGCAGCCCCAGCCGGCGGGCGTTGCGGGCCAGCAGGCCGGCGGCGAGCATCACGCTGGGGTTGGACGTGTTCGTGCAACTGGTGATTGCGGCGATCACTACATCGCCATGCTTCAG
>JAPUKX010000242.1 GCA_027295435.1 Planctomycetota bacterium
TGATGAACTCCTCTGGGTAAACCTGCTGAGGGTCGATCTGGGCGACGAGCCGCTCAGCGGCCTCCATTTGCCGGCGACGGGCGACGGGCGGCGCGTACATCAACTGTCGAAACAACTCGCCGAGGGCGGCGATCTGGAAGCGGGCTACTTGAGGCATGGCGCGTTCAGGTGGGAGGAGACAGCGGGCAGGTGACGGTGTGTCATAGCCGCGGATGCATATCCGCGGGCGACCCCTCGCCCTTGGGTACAGGGCGACGAGGCAGCAATGGCTCTTTCCCGTCGCCGCCAAAGAAGTCCAACGGGCGCCGTTGATCAATCAGCCCGTGCTCGGAAGCCTTGTCGAAAAACAACTCCAGGCCCGTCCGGCGGCGGTCGGTGAATTCGAACGCCAACTTCTGCTTCAGATACTCGCTGGCCAGATCGCCCGGCCAATTCCGAGGCAACGCTCGGCCATGAACGATCAGATCCAGTCGATGCTGATTGTGGCGACGCTGGCGGTCTAGGATCGCCGCGGCGGTCGCGATCAGAATCGCATCCGTTGCGCGCTTCGCCAGCCACAGGGCAAAGACAAACGGCAGACGCGTCAATTGAGCCCACGCTGCCCCGAGATCAAGCTGATACGGGTAGCGGATCGCCGGGGGCGAGTCCGTCACCACCTTGTCGCCGATCAGCATCAGGGCCTGCGGCCAATGGAGCACTCTGTTCTGGGCGACGCGCTCCCGCGCATCGTAGTCGATCAGCCGCGGTTCGATCCCGTAAAGCTCCTTGAGCAAGATTTGCAAGAGAACGATCGACGTATGGCTGTCGGTGTCGCAGTACACCGTGCTGATCCGGTCGATCGGGATTGCCGAGTACAAACGAACCGTCAACGTGGGTCCATCGCATCCCAGCAACCCCGCGGGCACGACCGTCAACGGGGTGCTGGATCGTTGATAGTCGATCGAGGAGCACAAGGCGAGATCGACCTCATCGCTGATCAACATCCCCAGAAGCAGGCTGGGGACAGTGCATCGCAGCTCGATGTCGGCGAGGTTCTCTAGCCCGTCGATCAGCGGCAATGTGTTGACGAAGCTGACCACGCCAAGGCGGATGGGCCGCGGCAACATCCATTGGGCAGTCTCGGCATGCTGGGCGGTCATCGCCTCATCCTAGCTCGAATGATTCACCTCGGAGTGCACAGGGGCCAAGGAGAACAACACAGAGACCGTCACAGCACACGGCAGCCTCCCCCTCGAGGTCGCCGCAGTGCGCCCTGCCAGAAAGACCACAATTTGCGAGAACTCCGTGGTGATGAATGACCCTGGCTGGGATCACCAAGGCCGGCCGGAAAGAGTCAGCGTCGTAGGGCAAAAGGAGCAACGGCCCGTCGAGGCGGGCCGGTCGCGGGGGAGGCTCCACTGGAGCAGGAGGCGTGGAGTTCGGGAAGCACGTGTTCCAAGTGGGTCGGCCCGAGGGCGGTCCCGCGTAGATAGTGATTGCTTCCCGAACTCCTCACCACCTGCTCTCCTGGTACCGTATCGGTCCGCTCATGCATTCCTATGAAAGCACGCAGAAGTTCGCGCTGCGCCCTTCGGTTATCGGCACCTGCGATCACCTGCTCCGGCCGAGCCGCCGGCCAATACCTATGTGAACCGCGCCTCCGCCGGCTCCAGGAGCAGACTCTCGATCGACAGCCCCGGGCCGAAGGCAAGCAGCATGGCCGGCGGGCGATAGCCGCGCCGCAGCGCCTCGTCCAGCACGAACAGCACGGTGGCCGACGACATATTGCCGAACCGGCGCAACACGTCGCGGGCCGCGTCGAGGCCTTGTGCTCCGTCCAGCCCCAGCGCCTGGTCAACCGCATCCAGGATGCCTGGCCCGCCGGGATGGACGACGAAGAAGTTGGGGCGCCTCGGCGACATATCATCCACAATCGCCGCCAGGTGATCGCGCAGGGCCACTGGAACATCGCGGGTCAGCGTCATGGCGAACCCGGCGTCGGTGATCCGCCAAGTCATCCATCGGCGACCTTCGGAAATCAGCCGGCTGTGGCCCAACGTGACTCGGCCCAAGGCGCAGCCCCTCGCATCGGGGCCCAGCGCCTCATGTGTAGCGACAACCGCTGCAGCGGCGCCATCGCCAAACAACGCAGAGGCCACCTGATTCGCCACGCTTCGATCGGACCGCAGATGGAGAGAGCACAACTCCAGACACATGACCACCGCCACCGCCTCGGGGTCCGCCCGACACGCACCTACAGCCATCCTTAGCCCGACGATCGCACCGAAGCATCCCATGAATCCGATGACCGTACGTCGCACCGTCGGTCGCAGCCCGAGCCGATCGACGAGCGCGACATCCAATCCGGGCGCGAAGAATCCCGTGCAGGAGACGACGATGAGATCCGTCACCTGGTCCGGCTGGATTGCGGCGTTACGCAGCGCCAGACCGGCCGCTTCCTCGGCCAAGGCCGGGGCGTGTTGCTCGTAGACCTCCATCCGTTCCTTGGTGGAGAGATTGAGCACCTGCTCGATTGGTAGCACGCCGTGGCGGGTGTCAATGCCGGCTCCTGCGATGATGCGCTGCCAACGCTCAAGTGCGGCGCCGCGAAGGCCCCAGAGGTCGGCCAGACGTGTGGCAATGCTTGATTGCTCTACGGTCAGCGGCGGCGTGGCAGCGCCCAGACCCGCCAGGTGCGGCCATCTTGATTCACCCGGGGCGGCTTGGGGGCCAAACTCCATCGGAGCAGCAAGAGGCGTCGGCACGCTGGTGGGGGTCATGGCGTTACCACCCGGCGCACCAACCCTCGCATCATTTTCGGGTGGCCGCAAGCGGCGTGGAACACCGCCGCTCGAACGCCCGGCCGATCCAGGGCCATGGCCAGCATTCGGCAGATGCGTTGGCGGCGCCCCACACGGTCCCGCCAGGCCCGGCGGTATCGACGGGCGGTCGCCGCAGTCCAGGCTCCGGGCGACTGATCGGCCAGCACATCAGCCAGGGCCTCGGCGCTCTCCAGGGCGCAGCTCATCCCTTCGCCCGTGAACGGCTCGACGTACCCCGCCGCATCACCGACCAACGCAACGCGATCGTTGGCGACGGTCCATGGTCGCCAGGGCATCGGCCCCGCCGCCAGCAAGCGGCTACAGTGATGTCGGTCAAGCCGATTCAGCGCCGTCTGTTTCAGCCGCTCGAAGCGTCCGGTGACTGAATCGATGAACGCATAGGGATTCCTCGCGATCCCTGCACGGCGAGCGATCAGGCCGGCCACATGCAACTTACCCCGGCCGTGATTCACCACGCCAAGGTAGCCGCCGTTCACCACGAACATCTCGACGGTATCGCGGGGGATCACTTCGGCCGAGGAGCAGTCCAGATCGAACGCGAAGCCGAACTTGCGCCCGACGCTGGCGGGGCGATTCAGCCCGGCCGCTCTGGCGACCGCGCTGCCCAAGCCGTCGGCGCCGACAGCCAACCGGCACCGCAGACGTTGTCTTGACCCTTCCGAGACAACTTCCACGGTCGTGTGTCGAGCGCTCAACGCTCCGATGCGAGCAGACGCCGGTTGAATGACCTGCACGCCGGCGGTTGCCGCTCGATCGATCAGCAGTTGATCGAATCGCCGGCGCTCGACGAGCAAGCCGGCGTCTTGATCACCGCCAGCGAGCAACGGAATGCGAAGCGGCGGGCGATGCTCGATGTGGACGCGTAGATGCCTGGTGGGACCCGCCCCAAGGCGCTGGACATCCTCCAGCAGGCCGAGACCTCGGAGCATCCGGTAGGCCCGCTGGTTGAGGCAGTGGCCACAGGCCTTTGCCCGGTAGCGCGGGCCGTACTCCACCAGGGCCGTCCGCCAACCCAACCCCGCCAGCAGCAGCGCCGTGACGCTCCCGGCCGGTCCGCCGCCGATCACGACTGTATCAAAGGCATCAGACATTAGGCATTGGACATCGGTGTTTCGCCGAAGCCGCCAGGCCAGCGCGCCCGGCGCAAAAAGCCGCGACCGCTGGTCGCGGTCTTACGCCCTGATTGAAGAGAAGGCAGGAGGCAGGAGACATTGGGCACGAGGAATCAGCCGGCCAACACCGCGGCGGGAGCGGTCGGCTGGGGAATCAGGTCAGCGTCGTAGACCCGCTTGATGCGCGGATTGAGTCTGCACAGCAGCTCATGGGGGATCGTGCCCGCGGCCTTGGCCAGCGCCGGCAAGTGGTTGGGCGCGGCTGGGTCAGGGCTGATCAACTCCACAGTCGTTCCAGGTCCAATCTGCGCAGAGTCACCGCCGCCTGAAGGGATCAGCTCCGTGAGGTCAATAGTGATTTGATCCATGTTGACCTGCCCGACAACGGGCACGAAGCGAACTGCTGCGCCTTTGGCCGGCGGCGGGTCCATGACGACACCCACACACGCAGGCTTCGGATTCGTATCCGTGGAGCCCAGACCCGTCGAATACCCATCGGCATAGCCCACGGGGACGAGGCCGATCCGGCTGCGGCGCTTGGCCGTCCAGGTCGAGCCGTAGCCCACGGGCGTTCCCCGCCCGATGGTCTTGACGTGCACGATGCGGCTCCTCCAGCTGACGACCGGGCGCAAGGCAGCCGCCTGGCGGCCAAACGCGCCGTCACTCATCCATTCCGGACCGAAGCCGGCCCACGCCTGCCCCACGCGGACCATCGACTTGTGGTAACGGCGGTGGCGCAGGGTGGCGAAGGTGTTCGCGACGTGGATCAGGCAGTCGGGCGGCAGA
>JAPUKX010000243.1 GCA_027295435.1 Planctomycetota bacterium
TCGGATCATATCGCTGATCTGCTCATTTCTGGGGCATATCTCGGGTCCGCGGCCCGCAACCTCAGCAATCAGCGTTCATCCAAGTGCTTATGTTGCGCGAGAGCCGTCATCTTGCAGAGAATGCAGAAAATCCGCACGGGACAACCGCGACCTGGCGGCCGCGGCGAAACACCAAAGAACCACCCGGCGGAGCCGGCGGCGATGGGATGATCGATGAGAACCGGCAGCGACCGCGCGACCTGGCGACCGCGGCGAAACACCAAAGAACCACCCGGCGGAGTCGGCGGCGATGGGGGGTTATTCTTCCTCCGCTTTAGGCTTGTAGGCTTTGATGACCTCGGCCTGGATGTTCGGCGGGGTCCGCTCGTCGTGTGAGTATTCCATCGTGTACGAACCGGCGCCGCCGGTGATCGACTTGAGTTGGCTGGAATAGCTCATCACTTCGGCCAGCGGCGCTTCGGCTGTGATGACGGCCAGGTTGCCCGCAAGCATGTCTGTGCCTTGGATCCGCCCGCGCCGGCCGGAGATGTCCGAGGAGATGTCGCCGATCATTTCCAAAGGCACGGTGATCTCCATGGAAACGTACGGTTCCAGCAGCACGGGCTTGGCCTTGAGCACGCCGTCGATGAAGGCTTTGCGACCAGCGGTAAAGAACGCGATCTCCTTGGAATCGACGGGGTGATGCTTGCCGTCGTGGACGGTCACCTTGATGTTGTGCATGCGGCAGCCGGCCACGGCGCCTTCACTCATGACCCGGCGGATACCTTTCTCGATCGCGGGCATGAACTGCTTGGGGATGGACCCGCCGAACGTCTTGTCGATGAACAACAAGCCGTCGTCAACGGCCTCTTCATCGCGGCCAAACGGCTCAACGCGCAGGAAGACCTCGCCGAACTGGCCGGCCCCACCGGTTTGTTTCTTGTGGCGGTGATGCCCCTCGGCGAGGGCGGTGATCGTCTCCTTGTAGGCAATCTTGGGCGGGCGGGTCTCGACCTCGACGCCGTAGCGATCCTTCAGCAGCCGCAGCTTTACTCGCAGATGCTGTTCGCCCAGGCCGCGCATGACGGTCTCGCCGGTCGTCTGAACGCGCTCGATAACGAGGGTCGGGTCCTCAGCCACGAGCCTGCTCAGCGCTTCGGCCAGCTTGGTTTCGGTGCCCTTGGTCGTCCCTTCGACCGCAAGACCATACATCGGCTTGGGAAGCCCCGGGCAGCGCAACCGCAGATCATCACCAAGGTCGCCTGAATGGAGGATGCTATTGAAATTGATCTCGTCGATCTTAGCTACCGCGCCGATGTCGCCGGCAATGATCTTGTCCGTCTCGGCATGGTTCTTCCCTTGGAGCTTGAACACGTGGGCGATGCGCAGCACTCTGCGCTGACCGTCCACCTGAGGTTGACTGTCCGGCCCGATCGTCCCCTGGTGGACCCGAAAGACGCAGAGCCTGCCGACGTAGGGGTCGGACGATACGCGAAAGACGTGGGCAATCGGGGGCTTACCGGCATCGGGCTGCGGTTCGGTCGATTGCTCTTCGCCATTGCGGCTGTAATCGAGCGTCCGTGGGTTGCCCTGGGTCGGATTGGGACAGAGTTCGGCGATGATCTTCATCAACTCACTCACCCCGACGCCCTCACGGGCCGAGGTGAAGCAGACGGGAATCAAATGTCCCTGGCGCAGCGCCGCCATGAAAGCGCCACGGAGTTCTTCGGCAGCCACTTCGCCCTGCTCGAGATACTGCTCCATGAGTTTCTCGTCGGTCTCGACGACCTGATCGACGATTGCGGTGTGGAAGTCCGCCACGTCGCCCAGGTCACTGTCGCCGCCATCGCCGATAAAGCAATCGATCACGGCCTTGCCACCGTCGGCTGGCAGATTGAGAGGTCGGCAGGCGCTGCCGAACGACTCCTGCAGCGCACCGAGCAGCTCGGACAAACCGGCCGGGTGGTCGATCTTGTTGATGACGATCATGCGGGGCAGGTGATGCTCTTGAGCCGCCTTCATCATTCTGCGCGTCACGGTCTCGATGCCCGCGTCGGCGTCGATCACCACGACAACCGTATCCACCGCCGGCAACACGCTTAGCGATCGGCCGAGGAAATCGGACACTCCGGGCGTATCGACGAGGTTGATGTGGGCGTCGTGGATATCAAAGTGCACCAATGCGCTGTCCAAGCTGTGGCCGAGCTCCTTCTCCAAATCCTCAAAATCACAAACAGTGTTACCGTCTTCGACCCGCCCCACCCGGCCGATCACGCCGGCTTTGTGCAGCATCGCCTCAACGACCGTGGTCTTTCCGCTACCCGCGGCGCCGACCAGGGCGAGGTTGCGAATCGCCTCGGTGCTGTAGCTGGGCATAGGCGGAACTCCTCAAACGCAGCCGGGCCGGCAGCGGCCGCACGCTGGAAACTCCCGACGAATCATACCTCAGGGCCTCCGGTGGTGCAGGGTGGCCGTTCGGTCGGCCGAGTCGACCCATATCACGCGGCTACACTGGAATCGAGGACGCCCCAGAATGCCCCAGCCACGCTTTCACATTGTGCTGCTGAATCCTCAGATTCCCAACAACACGGGCAACATCGGCCGGACCGCCGCGGCGACCGGCTGCCGGCTGCACATCGTGCACCCCCTGGGCTTCGACATGTCTGAGAAGGCCCGCCGCCGCGCCGGGCTCGACTACTGGCACCTGGTCGATTGCTGCGAGCATCAAAGCTGGGAGGCGTTCTTGGAAAGCGAGCGGCCGAAGCGCCTCTGGCTCTACACGACGAAATCAACTCGGCCGCACTGGGAAGCCGAATTCCGCACCGGTGATTATCTTTTGTTTGGCCAGGAGACCGCCGGTGTGCCGGACCATATCCACACGTGGGCCGAGCAGACGTTCGGATCGCAACATCGCATCACGTTGCCGATGGCTCCC
>JAPUKX010000244.1 GCA_027295435.1 Planctomycetota bacterium
TCGGAGTTGACCCGGGGGCGGAACGCATACTCGATCGGCTCGAGCGGGGTGCCGTCCAGGGGGGCCTCAATCTCCACGACCAGGGTCGAGCCGGCGGGGACGATCGCCTGGCCCCCAACGGCATCCAGGACCGGAGTTATGAAGACCGACCCCGCGTCGGCGTCGTCCACCGTCAGCGATGCGGAGGCGACCAGGGTTAGGGATAACAGATCCGGCGGGCAGCCGGTGCTGTCTGTATACACATTGATATTGATCGGAATCGCCCCAACCGTGCCGGCGAAGTGCTCCATCTGCTCGATGCCCCACTTCACACTGTGGATCTCCAACGAGCCGACGAGATTCGGCAGCTCGACGGAGAGGTCGAAGCAGCGTGCGTACTTATTTGGGGTCGTGCCGGCCCCGGCTACGCCACACGCCACGGAGGCGCCCGGCGTTACGTCCTTTTCGCAGGTTTGGGTGATGCAGGCGAAGACCCCATCGAAGGTGCTCACCGGGCAGAGGCCACCACAGGCCGGTCCAGCAACGCCGCCATCGGATCGGGATTCATAGCCCAGCTGCTGTGCCTTCCAAGCATCTTCCGGGAACTGCACGGAGAAGGAGACGGGGGCCTGTGCCTTCCGTGGCGCCGCGGCTACTACCGATGAACTCGCGGTGGACGCAGCCACTGCAAGCTCGCCACTGGACGGGGCGCCCAGGGCCATCATGGTGAGTCCAACCGCGCCGGCAGCCGCAATCAGCAGACCGCCACCGCTACACAAGCAAAGCCGCATTTTTGACCGGTAATTCATCGTCAAGACCTCCAAAACCTCTTAGTGCACTGGGGGGAAAGTCGTTTCATACGGAGTAATCGATGAGAGAGAAATAACCGCGCTGACAATGTACACCGCACCGGCGACACCCTGCTGAATGAGGATGCGCCGCGCGCCGACATCGCCGTGTTCCGACCGGCTACCGCCGAGTTACCCTCGCTCCGGGCGCCGTTCGGCCGTTCACAACTGCTCTCTCTTCAATTGCTGCATCTCTCGGCGGCCGTCAGTGGCTCGCCGCCGCGTACACATGCGGCTGGAAGTGACGCATTCTTCCCGTCCGTGGCAGGACCAACTCTTGTGACGCCGAGAAAAGCCCCAGAGTGCGGGCCCCGGTCGAGCCGGTTTTCTACCTATCTTGACCTCTGATGGGCCATTCCTCCTCTGGTGTTCCTTGAGTTCTCCTCGAACCTCGTACCCAACACAAAGCGTGTGCCCCACGGAGCGCCTCGGAGAGGCGGTTCGCACACGAGAGTAAATTACTCGACCATACGTCGATGTCAATAGGTTTTTGAAAATGGTGAGGCAATGGGCCGCGCCGGCGGGGGCAATGTAGCCGCAAAACACTGTTTTCGAGCATGTGAGCACGGTTGCCAGCAAGATTGGAGAGGCAGATTCCTGGGCAGAAAAGACCGGGTGAGGCGGCCGGCAGGCGGGATACCCCGGACCCCCCAACCCCCCGGACTCCCCGGACCGCAGGGGAAAATGGGCCCGAGGGAAAAACGGGGCCGGGAGTTTCTCTTGAAGATGAAGAAGGCACCGAGGCCCGGAGGCATCCAGGAATGCGCCTCAGTCGGTGTGATCCTTGTTGCCGAGCACCGCCGGAGCTTCGCCTGGCGGCAATTTCGTGGTCTGTACGCTCAGCTCGCGGCGCATGATCTTGCCCGTGGGGTTGCGAGGCAGCTCCTGGAGCACGCGAATCTCGCGGGGGACCTTAAATTGGGCCAGTCGCTCTCGGCAGTGGGACCGCAAGGCGGATTGGTCAAACGCCGCGCCCTCGCAGAGCTCGACAAAGGCTAACGGGACTTCGCCGCGGGCCGGGTCCGGCATGCCGATGACCGCTGAGTCTTGGACGGCAGGGTGGGCGTTGAGCGCTTCCTCGATCTCGCGGGGGAAGACGTTCTCACCTCCGATGATTAGCATCTCCTTGATGCGGCCGGTGATGTGAAGGAAGCCGTCGGCATCGACCCGCCCGATGTCGCCGGTCTTGAAATAGCCCTCGTCGTCGAAGACCTCGGCGGTCTGCTGGGGCAGCTTGAAGTACCCGGGCATGATGTTGGGGCCGCGGACGCAGACTTCGCCATCTTCGTCCACGCCGAGGCGAGCCCCGTCCAGCGCGACGATCTTCTGCTGGACATCAGGCAGGGCCATGCCGACCGACCCTGTCTTGTCGTCCTGGGGCCGGCACCAGTTGGTCACCGGACCGGTCTCGGTCAGGCCGTAGCCTTCCTTGATCGCGACATTGAACCGTTGGGCGAATCCGTCGAACACCGACCGGGGCAAGGGCTCGCCGCCGGAGACGATGTATCGCAGCGAGGAGAAGTCTTCGGCGGTCGCGCTCTTGGATTGCAGGAAGGCGTTGTACATGGAGGGGATGCCGATCATTGCGGTCGGCCGGTGGGTGCGAAGAAGCGTGAGGATTTTTCGGGGCAGGAATCGGGCGGTATAGATGACCTTGCACCCGACAGTGAACGGCAGCAGCGTCAGGACGGTGAGGCCGAAGCTGTGGAACTGCGGCAGAACGCCCAGCACGCTGTCGGATCGCGTGAAGCCGACCCATCGGACGCATTGGCGGACATTGGCGGCCAGATTCCCCACCGTGAGCATAACCCCCTTGGGTTTCCCGGAGGTCCCGGAGGTGTACAGCAGGGCCGCGAGATGATCGTCTGGCCGCCGGCGGCATCGCCGTATAGGCGGCAGGCCCTTGAAGCTCATCTGATCGAGCCGGATCTGGTTGATGCCCGCAGGCAGGCCGCCGACGTAGTCAATCATCGGCGTGACGGTGACGACGGTGTCGAGGTCGGCGTCGGCGATGACATATTCCAGGTCCTGCGATTTGAGCAGGTAGTTCAGCGGCACGATGGTCCGTCCCAGCATCCACGTGCCGAGCATGGCCATGGGAAACAGGGCCGACGTGGGCAGCATCAGGCCAATGTGTTGGGCGTTGCTGGTGCGCTGGATGGCCTTGGCAAGGTGCAGGGCGCCGAAATAGAGCTGGTAGGCCCTCCACTCACGACTGTCATCCACCACGACCTCACGCCGTGGGGCCAGCAGTAATCGGCGGATGATCGGCTTGACGATGCGCATCTGTCGTGGGGCGCCCAAACAAAGTGGCGAGGTTGGCCTTGTCGGTACGATACGTTCCCCAGCGTGACTCGCCAATCGCACCATGCAGACTCCGGTCGAGCGACGCTCCGCATCGGCGTCCGGGTGGTGATCTGTGTGGCCATGGCGATTGGGCAAGCCGCGTGTAAATCCACGGCACGCGCCGCGGGGCTTGACCAGGCGCTGGTTGACTATCAGGCCAAGCGCTATGCGATGGCCCAGAAGCGGGCGGAGCGGGTGCAGCGTTCTTTGAGGGGGCCCCGGGGCGGGGATGCCGCGTACCTGGCCGGGCTGTGCGCGTATCAACTGGGCGATCTTGCCCAAGCCGAGCAGTGGCTGACGACTGCCACGCGATCATCACGCCCCGTGACGGTCGGCAAGGCCAAGGCAGCCCTCGGCCTGGTGTTGATGGACCAGCACCGCCCGCGCGAGGCGGCGGGGCGCTTGAAAGAGGCCGCAGGGGTCCTGCGTGGAGAGGATGCCCGGCTGGCGGCCTATCACGCCGCCTTGGCCTACGAACAGGCCGGCGATGAGGCTTCGGCAGACCGATGGCTCAGGGTGGCCGAGGGTGACGCTGGGATCGCGGGGACCGATGCCGGCAGTCGCCCCATCCTCTTTACACTGCAAGCCGGGGCGTTTCGGCATCGCCGGCATGCGGAACGTGTAGCGGGCGACGTTTCTGCGATCGCGATGCACCACGGGCTGAGTGCAGCGCGGATTGTGCCCAGCCGTGATCAGCGTGGGCAAACGCTGTATCTGGTGCAATTCGGTCGGTTTCGGAGCCGAAGCGCCGCCGCCGCTGCCCGTAGCGACCTGGGCAAGTTGCAATACATTGTCGCCCTGCTAACGACGCCCAACTCGTAGTCTGACCAGGCAGTCGCCCCGCTCTGCCCGATGATCGTTGCTAGAATGTCGCTACGCCCATCGAGAGGAGCGACGATGTTGCAGATACGTGATCTTGCGGTCGTTGTCGGCTTTCCCCTGGCGATTGCTTCGGCTGTGTGGGCTCAGACGCCTCAGCCGAGGGATCAGAGCGATCCGCGCTACGGGCTGCTCACGCCTTTGCCGGATCAGGGGGCGATTCCCCCCATCGTCGAGCTGTTGGACGGTCCGACGGACGCCGAGCTGGCTCACCGCGCCAAGGTACGCCAATATGCCAAGCAGCTGCGCCTCATCCGGCACAAGTACCTGGGTCACAGGAAGGCCCAGGAATTGCGGGCTCGCGGAATCGCCCAGCTGAAGGAGTTCATCGACCCCGCCGCGTTCATGCCCATGATCGAGGTTCTGGTCCGGGAAGGTGACGATGTCCGCCTGGGTATGCTCGACCATTTCACAGCCCAGGGCGAGCAGGGCCAAGCGGCCCTGGCCTGGATAGCCATATACGATCGAGATTCCCAGATCCGCTACGAGGCTGCACAGCGCATGACTTCGCCGGTCTCAGCGTCCGTGCTGGGGGTGCTCGATACGGCCCTGCGTAGTCCCAAGCATCGTGTCGCGAACAACGCAGGGGTTCTGGCCGGTGGGCTCGGCGCGCTGCAGGCGATTCCACTGCTGATATTTGCCCAGATCACTGCCGACGAGGTGGAGAAGAAGGGTGATCTGGCGTGGATCGCCATCGCAACCCAGCACGCCTTCGTGGCCCGGGTTGAGGCTGTCATTGACAATAATGTCGCCGTCTTTGTGCCGATCCCAGGCGTGGTTTCCGAAGGCGTGATCATGCGGGTCATCGACGCAGTGGTGGTGAATTACCGCACGGATGTGCATCGTTCGCTCGTGGCGATGACCACGAACGACTGGGGCCAGTCCACCAAGTACCTCGCCTACGACATCCGGCAATGGTGGCAGTGGTACAACAGCGAGTACGTGCCGTTCAAGAATGAGCAGGCTCGCCAAGCGCAAGCTGCCGTCTTGAGCAGCGCAGGCGACCCGGCGCCGTCCCCGGCGGACACTCCCTGACCGCGCCGGACCACCTACATTCACTCGGGTACGGGAGTTCTCGAACGCGCGTACTCGAACGGCTCCCACACCGCTCCGTCGGCGATCCATTGCTCCAGCGCCGCGATGAGGTCGTCGGTCAGTTTGTCCTTGCCCGCCGGCATTTGCAGATCGGGGTCGTCGTGCCGCACGGCCAGAATCAGCAGGCTCTCGTCAGGCCGTCCGGGAACCAGAGCCGGACCGGATAGGCCGCCTTGCAGCAGGCCGGCGATCGTGGACTGGTCCAGCCCTCCCGAACGCTTGGCCCGCGTCGGATTGTGACACCTCAAGCAGTGGGTGGTCAGGATGGGGCGGACCTGGTTCCGAAAGAACGCCACGCGCGCGTCCTCGGTCGGTTCGCCCGGCGAATCCGCCGAGGCAAAGAGCTCGGCTAGCTCGTCCGGCGTTCCCGCGCCGTATTCATAGACCAGCCGCCCGCCATGATCGGCAGCGTTGGCGACCCAGCCAGCCAGAAACAGACTCCCCGCCACGGCCACCCATGCTGAGGGCACGTGCACCTTTGGGTTGCGGGCGAAGCTGACAGCCAGCAATAGAGCCACCGCGCTTGCGAACCACCAGACCTTATCGCCGAGCTCCTCATGCTCTTCGAGAACCTCGTGCGCTTCGTCTGACAACGACCCGCGGATGGCATCGTGGGCGTCATCGCCGCTGTTCTTGGTTACGAATCCGCTTGCCATGAGCGCGACATAAAATGCAAGGGCCGTCCAGCGCATCGCCTTGGCGCGTTTTCCGATGAGCGCGGTGAGCAGAGCGAAGGGAATCCCGATGACCGACAATACGATCGGGAAATGATTGACCATCGCGTGCCGCATCGCCGGGTCATTCCATGCATCAATGAACTGACTAAGCGGGTTCATCATTGTTCTCCTTCCACAGCTGGGTTGATTCAGCGAGTCAGCTCGACTACAGCGGCACCGAGTCGTTCGTATTCATCGGCCGTGTTGTACACCTGGCATGAGGCCCGGACCCACCATCGATCGTCCCACTCGATGATCGGAACCTCGATGTGAAAGCGGTCAAACAGTTTCGCTTGGAAGGCTGCGGTTGATTTGTGCCGCCGGGTGTTATCCGGCAGCCCGACGGTGACCATCGAGCCGAGCATCGATCCATTCAGGGGCGTGCTTGGTTCGACGCCCCACTGCTGGCTGAGCAAGGCCTGCACCCAAATAGCCAGCTCATGATTGTGCCGCCGCACCCGGTCCCAACCAAAGCCGGCCATGAAATCGATCGCGTCCTTGGCGCATAACCAAGCCGTGATGTCGCGGGTTCCCTGCCAGGCGAACTCCTTGGCGAGATCTTCGCCGAGAAAGTGGCTGATGGTGTTGGGGTGGATGCCCGTTTGTTTGTCAGGCCTGACCCAGAGAAACGCAGATCCCTTCGGTGCGCAGACCCATTTGTGCAAGTTGGCGGTGTAGTAAGCCGCATTGAGTTGCCCGACATTCAGATCGACCATGCCCGGAGCGTGAGCGCCGTCAATGAGCACATCAATGCCACGCGCCGCGCACGCCTCGAGGATCGTCTCGACCGGGAACAGTATTGCCGTCGGCGAGGTGATGTGGTCGATCACAACAAGGCGCGTCCGGCCGGTCAAGGCGGCGGTAACCGCGTCCACCACGACATCCGGCGAAGCAATGGGCAGCGGGATCTTGACCTCGACCACCGTCGCCCCGGATCGATCGGCTGCGTGACGCATGGCCTGGCGAATGGCGTTGTATACATGGTTGGTGGTCACCAGCTCATCGCCACGGCCAAACTGCAACGACCGCAATACGGCATTGACCCCTCCGGTCGCATTGGTGACGAACCCGAAATCCTTCGGCTCGGCGTTGATGAACTGTGCCACCGCCTGCTTCGCCCCGCCCAGCATTTCGTCGCGGCGCCGGTCAAGCTGTTCGACTGGTCTGGCCTCAATACGCGTACGCCATGCGGTCTGGGCCTCCAGGACCACCTTCGGCGTGGCCCCGTAGGAGCCGTGGTTGAGAAAGGCAATCGAGCGGTCAAGCAACCAGTGCGAGATCAGGTTCTCGTCGAGGGGCTGCGGTCGTGCCTGCAACACCCCAAGAGCCAAGAGATCGACTGCTCATAAGCCCAGCCTAACGGGTCGGGGCGAATCGGTCCTTGGAGCGATCAACCGGTGTTGTGGCGGCCGCGGAACGATCCCGTGCGACGCGAGGGTCTACATTGTGCCGACCGATCCGCCGCCGGGCAGCTCTCTGTCAGCGGGATTCGCCAGCCCGGTCCAGATTCGAGACTTCGCAAAAAGTGGGCGAGCAGGTTGCCTTTCGGCCGATGTTGGGGTAACGTATGCCGAACATGCCCCAGTGGCGAGGTGGCATCAAGGGAACATTCATCGGCGACGCCGCCTCGCCCACCAGCCGGACCTCGGGGGGCACACGATTGGTGCCCGCGTCGGGAAGACCCATGGCGATTCCTCTATTACAAACCGGGCCCGGAGGCAGTTACACCGTCCGATACCTGCCCCGCGGATCGAGGCTGCTTGCTCTGAGGACCGATGGGTCGGGGCCCCAAGCGACGGGCAATCCACCGGGCTTCAGCGCGGGCCTGGGCGGTGGCCGATCATTCGATCACCGCAGCCCCCCACCGAATCCTGCGCTGACTGCCCAACATGCCACGGTCGGACCGACCACGTGGTTTGACCGGGTGCTCGGTATCGATCGCGTGCAGATCAGCCGCCAAGCGCAAGCGAAGTACGACGCCGCGCTAAGGGCACCCACCCCCCAATGTGCCCCTTCGGCGGACTGCGGTGTCCTCAGAAATGCCGCACACGCTTGGCTTGGTGGGCAACTGCTGATTCTCGACCGGATGAGCAACATTCTTGCGGCCCTTGGCTCGCAGCGCGTGGCGTTTGGGCTATGTGGCGCTGCGACCACCTCCATATTCACTCGTGTCAATTCCATCAACCAGGCAAGTCGTCAGGAGGACCGAGATGAACCTCACACCGAAGCAACTCAAGATTCTGCAACTGATCCGAGACCATCGCATCGCTCGCGGCTATTCGCCGACGATGCAGGAACTTGCAGACGAACTCAGCGTCAGCAAGGTTACCGTCTTCGAGCACATCGAAGCGCTTATAAAAAAGGGCGCGCTGCGTCGCGAAGCCAACAAGGCTCGCTCTTTATCCCTCTGTGACGACGCGATCGTCCCGGATGAGTCGCATCCGCTGCAGTTCCCGCTCGTTGGAAAGATTGCAGCCGGCTACCCGATCGAGAAGTTCCCTCAGACCGATCAGCTCGATCTCCAGGACATCTTCGGTCCACGCCTCGGTCAACAGGCCGGGACGTTCGCTTTGCAGGTTGACGGCGACTCCATGAAGGACGAAGGGATTCTTGACGGCGATTATGTGATTGTCGAACGCCGGGACACCGCCCGCAACGGCGAGCGCGTCGTGGCGCTGCTGCCCAACGGCGAGACCACGCTCAAGACGTTCTACAAAGAGCGCGACCGGATCCGATTACAGCCGGCCAACCCCCAGTTCGAGCCCATCATCGTCAAGGAATGCAAGATTCAGGGCGCGGTCATCGGCGTCGTGCGGAGATATTGAGCCTCGATTATTATGTGGCGCCCTCGCTAGCGGTCTGGTCGACGTGATGTGAGCCACGTTCTTTCACCGCCTCAGCCGAACACCGAGGTGATCCTTGTTGAGTCGTCCGCGGATCTGCAGCAGGGTGAGGTCGGCCATGATCTGGCTCAGCGGAAGCTCCGTTCGGGCCGCGATTTGATCAGCCCCGAGCGGCTCATTGGCCTCGCTCAGCGCCTCGACGATCGCCCTCTGGGCGTCGGTAAGCGCCGTGTCAAAGAGGGTTGACGCCTTGGTCGCATCAGGGTGGCCGGCCACCTCCAGCGCGCCGCGAACCAGCTGGCTTGATGCGTCGAGTTGATTCAAGATGTCGGTATGATTCGTCACCAGCGCCGCCCAGCCGTCGCGGATCGCATCCAGGCATCCAGCCGATGCAGGCGAATCGACCCGCCCGGGCAGCGCCATGACTTCTCGGCCATGATCTTCGGCGGCCAGGCGAGCCGTGATCAGCGCGCCGCTGCGCTTGGCCGCTTCTATCACCACCACACCCAGGCTCAGGCCGGAGATGATCCGATTTCGAGGGGGAAAATGCTCGGCTTTGGGCTCACTGGCCATAGGATATTCACTCAGGATCGCTCCCCCACTTTCTACGACGCGGTCGAACAAACCCTCGTGCTGGGGTGGGTAACATCGGCCGAGACCGCAGCCGAGCACGACGATGGTTCGACCGCCGACTCGCAATGCGCCGCGATGCGCTTCGCCGTCGATGCCAACCGCTCCGCCGGAGACGATCGTCAATCCGCATTGCGCGAGCAGTGATGCAAGCCGTCCCGCCTGTTCCCGTCCGTATACGGTGCAAGTGCGTGACCCAACGATCGCGATGGCTAGCCGGTCAGCCTGCGTCAGCTGCCCGCGAATCCAGAGCGCTGCGGGTGGATCGGGTATCGCCCCAAGCAACGCCGGATAGTCGTCATCGCCGCGCACAATCAGTTGCGCCCCGGCTTCAGCCATGACGAGCCGTTCGAAGTCTGGGTCGACCTGCTCCACCGCCTGATGAATGAGCGTTGCAGCCTTCGTATTGAGGCCGCTGACCTCCGAGAGCTCCTCAATCGTGACCGAGATCGCTTTCTCGTGAGACTCGAAGCAGTTCTCGAGCTTCCGCATGGTTCGTGGGCCGATGCCGCGCGCCAGCAACAGCCTCAGTGTCGCGTCCGGTATGTCGTTCGGATTGCGCGCCATCATTGACCCAGGGGGCTTGGTATGCGGCGGGCGAATCGGCCCACGCAGTGCCGGATACCGCGCAAATCCTACAGCCACCGCCCTCTTCCCGCGAGCCGGTCGAATCGGCGCCAGCGCGGGCTCTTGGTGATGATTGTCCGGTGCCGCCCTAGCAAGTCTCGTTGGGGGCCTGTTGTGGCAAATCATCGCCGAAGGTCGCATCGAACTCAGTTGGCGCAGCCTCACTGTCCCGCCCGGCACCCTCCACGCGCCACCTCGAAACAATGAACGAGCGCAACCGCTTGTGAGGCGACGGGCCGGAGTCGAGAAGAAGTCCAACGAACACGCACAACACCCCATTGGCGAAGATCCATAGGCGGTATGGCCCGTTGGTAATGCGAGTCAGAAGCGAATCCGATCGGGGCGCAGGTTGCTGTGTTTGAGGTTGGACGGTCGCGTCGATCCAATCGGTGACCTTCGCTGTGCGTGATGACGCAAGGAGAACCGGTGTCTCACCCTGAGGCATCAGGTTGAGCTGCGCCGCGGCCAGCCGGCGTATCAACGTAGGATCGCCGCGATGCAATTGCCGAAGGAACTCCGCGTGGGCGCTGAGCTGAGCATCGCTGATCGTTTCATGGTCGCCCAGCTGCGCAAGCTGCCCCCGCAACGCCCAGAGGTCTTGCTGGGCGGGAACCAGGATCCCCGCCGCACACGCCGCCAGGCCGGCCAAGACGAACAGCCAGCCGGGATCGAGACGGAGGATCGGGCCACGAGACCGTATCATGGCACGCTTATCGACCATATCGGACGAAGCGATTGAACGCCGGCGCTGTCGCCCGTGCCAAAGGCGATCAACTCGCACAAACCGGCCAGAAACCACTCATGCCGGGAAGGCTTCTTATCCTGAGCCACCTTTTTCACGATCTGGGTGTCATGCAGTTCAATCCTCAAACAAGCTTGACGCGGTTTATCGGCCGCAGGGAGGGCCGACGGGTCCCGGGACGCTTGCCGCAGGAGTCGTTTCAATGCGGTCTGGGCCCGGTGCTCGATTTGTCAAGCGGTGGAATGCGAGTGCTGTGCACGCGACCCTACCAGGGAGAACTCCAAGTTCACCTGGAGGGTTATGACGTTGTTCTGTCCATTCGGACAAGGGTTGCCTGGGTCCAAAAGCTCGGCTTCCGAAGATTCGAGATCGGGTTTGCGTTCCTTGATATCGACGAGGACGTGGCCCTGATGCTGACTCGCATCTCCACCATCCATCGAGAGCGCCGCGCGATCTGACTTGACAAGCCGGGTCCTGGCTGCTGGTGCCTCGTTCCGCCGACTGGATCACGAATGACCGAAGCATGGGCGCCTCCAGGTGGAGCCCCGTCATCGCCATCGCCATCGCCGCCAGCTCGGGCATCTGCTGCGAATGGCTGCAGCTCGCGGTACCCTATCGCCGCCTTGAACATGTCAAGCGGTTGAATCATCTGACGGCGCTCGGTATAGTCAGCCTCGCAATTGCGGGGTAGAGCAGTCTGGTAGCTCGTCGGGCTCATAACCCGGAGGTCGTGGGTTCGAATCCCACCCCCGCTATTCACACCGAAGCCAACCCTCTTCGTGACCGGAGAGGGTTGTTTCGTTTTGCCGATTGTCGGGGCTCGAGGGCGGGTTCGGGGCGAGGGAACTCCCGGGTGGTGAACGACCGGCAGGTAGGTGGGCGGGCAGAAACGCAAAGGGTCTCTCTGGGTTCTCTATGCCGAGTCGCTCGTTGCTGCGCGCGAAACGTCTCTCTTTCGGTTGGATAGGCAGCTGGTCATAGCAAGAACTGACCGGAGAGCA
>JAPUKX010000245.1 GCA_027295435.1 Planctomycetota bacterium
GATCAACGCGTACAACCATTCAGCCATTGTCTTCCATCATACTCGGTACCCATGGCCTCGATCCCCCCGCTCAATCCGGCGGTCCACTCCCAGCCCGCGACGAGAAATATGCAGATTGCCGGAGACGCCGCAGCTCAGCCGGCCATGAGTGGGGTGACCAGTGATCCCGATGGAATCGGGACCGCGGACCTGACGGCGGCCCAGGCCGGAGATCACCAGGCGTTCGGTCGGCTGTACGACCGTCACGCGGCAGTCGTGCTGTCGCTGTGCCGGCGGTTCTCGTTGCCCGAGGCTGAGGATGCAACCCAGGAGACCTTCATTCGTGCGTATCGACTTCTGCACAAGGTTCAAAGCCCCGACAAGCTCCGCCCGTGGCTGTATGCGATCGCCCGGCGGGTCTGCTCGGAGCGGGCGCGCTCGGCCCAGCGTCGGGCCCGGCACGAGGAGCAACTGGTGTTGACTCAGCCCGCCCAATCGATCGCCGCCACCGCCCCCGAGCAAGCCGATCGCGCTGAGCAACTCCAGCGCCTCGACGACGCGTTGGACCGACTCGATGACCGCGAACGGCTGGCCGTTCACCTGTACTACCTCGACGCTGATCCGGTCAATGCCGCCGCATCGGCGCTGGGCTTATCACGAAGCGGCTACTACAAGCTGCTGGCCCGCGCTCGCGAACATCTCGCCGACCTTATGAAATGAATCGGACACACCATGACTGATCAATCCAAACCACCCAAGGGACCGCCCGCCGGTCCACCTCCGCGGGACGATCTCGACCGGCTGCTGCAAACCTGGCATGGAATCCACGCTCAGCGCGCCGCCGCAGGCCGCGATGAACTGATCGAACGGATTGCACGAGAACGGCACTCGGTGAAGGCGACCCGCGCCGCCAAGCGCTGGGCCGCGCCGATCTCAGCGTTTCGGCGCTTCGACGTTTCGCCGTTTCTCAGGAGATTTGTGATGAATCGCTACTCACCCGTCGCTGCGTCGATGCTGGGGCTGATTGCGCTGATCGCCCTGTTCATGCCCAGCCCACAGGGACAGGTCTACGCCCAACAGGAAGTGATGGTGCCCCAGGGCGGCCGGCTCGATGCGCTCGATGAGGAAGGCAACATCCTCGGTCCATGTCCGCTGAAGCGCACCGATGTCGATGTGCAGGTATCGGGGTTCTTCAGCCGAGTCACGCTGACCCAGAGCTACCACAACCCATATGAGAAAAAGATCGAGGCGGTCTACACCTTCCCCATGAGCCATCGCGCTGCGGTGGATCGAATGATCATGACCATCGGCGACCGTGTCGTCGTAGGCGAGGTCAAGGAGCGGCAGCTTGCCCGGCAAATCTACGAAGCAGCCCGCGCCCAGGGGTATGTCGCCAGCCTCCTCGAACAGGAGCGGCCGAACATATTCACCCAGTCGATAGCGAACATCGAGCCTCAGGCCGAGATCGTCGTCGAGATCAGCTATGTCGAGATCCTGCAAATCAAGGATGGAGCGTACAGCTTCGACTTCCCGATGGTGGTCGGGCCGCGGTACATTCCCGGCGCGCCGATGACCAGCCCGTCCATTGTGCCCGCTGAGCTGGTCCTGCGGCACGGCTTGATCCTGCTGGGCCCGGCGAAGCTCACCGTCGGCGCGGCCGGCGAGGTCGATGAGCTCGGCACGCTGCAAGCCGGCAAGCTGCATGCGCTGCTGGGCGCCGCCCAGCCGATCAAGTACCCATCAGACGCGTGGTGGGGCCGAGGCGATGAAACCGGTGGAGCCGGCCAGCCCGGCCTGTGGTACCGCTTCGAAGCGGAGTATTGCGACGCCTCCAAGGAGTTCGGCGAGCTGTACACGGATGGCACCGCTCAGCTCAACGGCCGATGGTTCTTCATCGACCGCAAGACAATCAATGAGATGGGCACCGGCTTCGCGCAGGACACCAACCAGGTCCCGGACGCCAGCCGAATCACCCCTGAGCCGGTCAAGCCCCCCACGCGGGCCGGGCACGACATCACGATCAGCATCACCATCGACACCGGCGGCCCGGGGCTGCTCGACATCAAATCCGACCTGCACCAGATCGAGCGTACCGACGAAGTGATGCGCGACGACGGGCTTGCCCGCAAAATCACGCTGGCCCTGGCAAAGAAAGAGGCGATCCCCAACCGCGATTTCGTTCTCTCATGGCGCCAGACGGCCGACACGATCCAGGAAGCGACGTTCATCCACACGTCCGAGCAACACGGCGATTATTCCGGCGGATTCTTCACCTTGATCTTGCAACCCCCGGATCGTGTCGAGGACGCAGACGTTGGGCCGCGCGAGCTGATCTTCGTGATGGACACCTCCGGATCGATGAGCGGCTTCCCGATCGAGAAGTCCAAGGAAGTGATGACGCGGGCGATCGACGCCATGCGGCCGGCCGACGCGTTCAACATCATCACGTTCGCCGGTCGCACGGCGATTCTGTGGGGCAACCCCCGACCGGCCACGGCCGAGAACCGCGCCGAAGCCAAGGCGTTTGTCGAATCGCGACAAGGTGGCGGCGGAACCGAGATGATGAAGGCGATCGAAGCCGCCCTCGTGCAAACCGTCGGTCAGGGACCGCAGCCGCTGAGCCCCTGGGATGTCGCAAATCTTTCCGCCGACGGCCGAACGGTCACCATGTTTCTGTCCTGCGGCGACATCGACGTCGCCAATCTGGACGCCGCCGCAGAGGAGGCGACCGCCGCGACCGTTCGCCTTCCCAATGACGACAGCCTGGTCGTTCTCGGCCTCGAGCCGCATGTGCACATCAGGGCCTCGCACATGCTGGTGACCGGCCGGTGGGTCACCCAGGCTGGCCAGAGGCTGTTCATTGTCGATACGGCCCGCCACCTCGATGAACCTGCCCAGGCCAAGCCGATGCGGATCGTCCTGTTCCTCACCGACGGCTATGTCGGAAACGACATGGGCATCATCAACGCCGTGAAAGAGAACGCTCACACGACGCGGGTGTTCAGCTTCGGCAT
>JAPUKX010000246.1 GCA_027295435.1 Planctomycetota bacterium
GCCGCAGAGGCATCGGCACGTGACCAGTGAGCCGGGTCCACCTGTGGCGGATCAACCCGGTGGCCGCCCGATGTCATCGTGTTATTGAGCGCGAGGTGTATGCCACGCCCACCGGCCCGGCACGGGCCGGCTCGCAAGAGAACACTTCGCTGCGTACGGTTGTACAGTTCGGTTTTGCGCGGTGGATGGAGCAGCGGTAAGCGTGGCCAGATTGCACGAATACCAATCCAAGGCTCTGCTCGCCCAGCACGGGGTCGCAGTGCCCGAAGGTGGGCCGGCTTCATCGGCCGCTGAAGCTGCTCAGTTGGCCGCCCGGCTGGGTGGTCCCGTCGCGGTCAAGGCACAAGCATGGGTCACGAATCGCGCCGCAACCGGCGGTGTCCAGTTCGCCCAGAACCCCCGCCAAGCCGAGGCCAGGGCGTCAGAGATTCTGCAAATGAGGTTCGGCAACTTCGCCGTCACCGAAGTCCTGGTCGAGCGGATGCTCGATATCCACAACGAGCTGTTTGTCTCCGTGACGATCGACGACGCCGCCCAGGCCCCCGTTGTGCTGCTGGATTTGCACGGCGGATCGGGAATCGAAGGGCGGGCCGAGTCGGTGCAGAGGCTTCCCGTCGATACACACAGGGGAGTCGATGCGCAGGCGCTGCGGGCAGTGCTCGGAACATCGGCGATTGACGCAGATCTCCATGACGATGTCGCCAGCGCGATCGAGGCCATCGTGGATATCGCCCGGCGATATGATGCGAGGTGGCTTGAAATCAATCCGCTTGCCATTACCAGCGATGGGAACGTGGTGGCTGCGGATTGCCGCATGACGATCGACGATTACGCCGTGTTTCGACATCCACAGTTGCCGATCGAGATCGCTCGGGAACTCGATCATCCTGCGACCCAACTTGAACGGATCGCGTATCAGGTCGAGCAGGCCGATCACCGCGGCACGTTCTATTTCGCGCAGCTTCCAACGGACGGCGTAGAGGGCTCGCGGGGCTTGATCGGCTTCCACGGGGCAGGCGGCGGCGGCTCCATGATGTCGATGGACGCGATCGCGCGCCTCGGGTTCACGCTGGCAAACTTCTGCGACACCTCGGGCAACCCGTCGGCGGCGAAGGTGTACCGCGCCGCCCGCATCATTCTCGCGCAACGGGGCCTTGTGGGATACTTCGGTTCCGGCAGCGGCGTGGCCAGCCAGGAGCAGTACCACTCAGCGTACGGCCTGGCGAAAGCCTTCTGGGAGATCAACCTCTCGATCCCCGCTGTCATTCGGCTCGGGGGCAACGGCGAGGATCGTGCCGTGGACATCCTCCATGGCGTCGGCCGTGACGTTGATTCCGTTTCGGCACCGGTCGAAGGCTATAAGAAGGATGACACGCCCGCATTCATCGCGCAGCGGTTTGCGCAGCTCGTAGACGAAGCGGCCGGCCGTGCGTGGACCCCGCGACCGCGAAGGGTGCCCGCGTTCGTCGATCGGGCGTATCACTTCCCGATTCACCACGCAACCGTATGGATCGACCACGAGCATTGTGATCCGGCCACCACCACGTTTGTCGTTGAGCACAGCGGTGGATTGCTCACCCGGCGCAGCAATCTGCCGGTGCTTGCGGTGAGCGAGCAGACCGTTGCGGGCATGGACTCGGAGTTGGTCGCGTTGGAGGTGGAGTGTCGCCTGGCTGGCAGACCGGTGGTGTTCCTTGATCTGCCGATCGAGGGACTCGACAACGATGCAGTCGTTTAGCGGCGGGGCTTGCCCCCGCGCGTGCTAAACTTCATCCCAAGGCTCAAGCCTTCTTCTTCATGGCGATCATCATCGACCAATCCAAGCGAGTGCTCGTACAGGGAATCACCGGCCGCGAAGGGCAAGCCCGTACCAAGCTCATGCGCGACTACGGGACAAACGTCGTCGCCGGGTGCACCCCCGGCAAGGGTGGGGGGAAGGTCCAGGGCGTGCCGGTCCTCGACACTGTGGCTGAGGCGATCCAGGCGGTTGGTCACGTGGATATCTCGGTCGTCTTCGTGCCCGGGCCTCGGGTCGAGACCGCTGCCACCGAAGCGATCGAAGCCGGCGTCAAACTGCTGGTTCTGGTTCCGGATCGTGTGCCGGTCTGGGATACGATGCGGATCGCCGCGGTGGCAAGAGAACATGGTGCCGCGTTTGTCGGTCCCAACACGCTTGGCGTGCTCAGCCCCGGCCGGGCGGTGGTGGGGATGATCGGAGGCCGGGCCGAATCCGCTCAGCAATGGTTCAACGAACCGATCCCACGACAAACCGTCGGCGTCGTCTCCCGCAGCGGCGGCATGACCAGCTCCCTGGGGTATTACCTCAGCCGGGCCGGCGTCGGATTGAGCACCCTGGTCCACGTCGGCGGTGATTCGGTCGTCGGCCTGCCCATACCTGATGTGGCCGAGATGTTCCAGCACGACCCGGAAACCGATGCGATCGTACTCTTCGGCGAAATCGGCGGCACGCAGGAAGAGCGCCTGGCGGAGTCGATCCAAACGGGGCGAATCACTAAGCCGGTTATCGCCTATATCGGCGGGGCGGCGGCAACCGAGGGCACGCGGTTCAGCCATGCTGGAGCCATCATCGAACATGGCCGGGGCACCCATGCCGCGAAAGTGCAAGCGCTGCGTGACGCCGGGGCCGCCGTCGTTGACGATTTCGGCCTCCTGCCGCAGACGACATTGGATATCCTGGCGAACCGCAGCGCCCCCGCGGCGCGTTCTTCCTCCGCACGTTGAACTGCCCAAGACGAGGCCCCAATGAGTGACGACAAGCCAACCACCTGGACAACCGCCATCACTCAGATCGAACCGAACCACGTTCGTCTGCGCGGCTACGACATCGGCGAGCTGATGGGACCGGTCAGCTTCGGTTCGGCCGTGTACCTGATCCTTCGCGGCGAGTTGCCGGATGAGAAGGTTGGGCGGCTGATGGAGGCGATCCTCGTGTCGTCGATCGATCACGGTGCGACGCCGCCGTCGGCCCTGGCCGCCCGGACCGCCGCCTCCACGGGCGCCAGCCTCGGCGCGTCCGTCGCCGCCGGCCTGCTTGCCATCAATCGCTACCACGGCGGAGCGATCGAGGACTGCGCGAGGCAATTGGCCGGCATCGTCCGGCGGTGCGACAAGACCGGTGACTCGTTAGACAACGCGGCCAAGGCGGTGCTGGATGACCTGAAAGCAGACGCGCAGCGCATGGCCGGGTTCGGCCATCGCATTCACACTGACGATCCCCGTACGAAGCGACTGTTTGGCCTGGCCGTCGAGGCAGGTGTGGACGGCCCGCATATGGAGGCCGCCCGGGCCGTGCATCGCGTCTTCGACTCCGCCGGCAAGAACCTGCCGATGAACGTGGACGGGGCCATCGCTGCCGTGCTGGCCGATCTCGGCTTCGAGCCGTCGGTGATGAACGGCCTGTTCATGATCGCCCGCCTACCTGGATTGGTGGCCCACGTGGTCGAAGAACAGACGCGAGAGCGTCCCATGCGGAAGATCGATC
>JAPUKX010000247.1 GCA_027295435.1 Planctomycetota bacterium
CGGTGCGGCTACAACCTCTACGGACTTCGCGCCGATGGGTTGTGCCCTGAATGTGGACAGGCGATCTGGGAAGCGATCCTCCATACGGTCGATCCGGCCGCCAGCCGGCTGCCCAAGCTTCACAACGCGGTTGCGGTCGGCAACGCGCTGGTGTGGTTGATGATCTGTCTTGTGGTTGGGGCGTTGGTCTTGGCAGCCCGGCCGGTAGCGCTGTGGATGGACGCGTTAGACCAAAGCGGTCTCCGGAATCTTTCCACCTGGACGCCGGTGGAGCTGGGTTTCGTTGCGGGGCTTGCCGCCTTGGGCGGGCTGTGGTCAGTACGGCAGATGGCGCCACCGAAGGGACGGGTCCGCAGCGGTGCGCCAGGGCGAGATGTCATGATGCTGGGTTGTGGCCTGGCGAGCTGGGCGATCTTGGTGATCGCCGCGATCGCCTGGGAGCGCTACGCCGGCCTACGCTGGGTGGCTGATGCGCTACGGCTGGCCATGGCCGCGGCAGCGATCGTGGGGTTGCTCGGTCTGCACGGCGTGCTGGGCGTCATCGGCCTTCGCAGTCGAGCGTATCGCACCGCTCGCGGAGGACGCCAAAGTATCCACGCGATGGTCGCCGCAATCATGGGCATCGCCCTGGGGCAGGTGATTCGGCTCACGTCGGAATTGACCGGCCGTGGCGGCGGGGGCTTGCTCACCGTCGGCACGGTGATTACCTCGATCAGCGCCTTCATGCTGCTGATCGGTCTGTTCTACCTGGTGGTCAACGCGTGGTGGATTCGCCGTTCGCTGCGCCGTCCGCCGCCGGCGCTGGATCAGATTCTGGGCCCCGTTGAGCCCAACGGCCTGTGATATGGTTCTCCGCCTCGCCGGCCTGTAGTCTGCCAGCTTGGCAGCCGCAGTGCCAAGGCCGGTTGACCGTGTCAGCTACCCGTGGGGTCTCCATCGGCCTGTCTTGGCCTGAAATCGTTGATATCGCTTCGGTTAGGCGGGGTAGGGC
Source organism: Planctomycetota bacterium (assembly GCA_027295435.1). Lineage (GTDB taxonomy): Bacteria > Planctomycetota > Phycisphaerae > Phycisphaerales > SM1A02 > JADFFQ01. Next base: position 992 of record JAPUKX010000247.1, read on the forward strand.
TTACCGCATGCACTGGCGCACTCTTTGAAAGGGAATGCTCTGGGTGCGGGTGCCGGGAGGTGCTATGCGCCCCGGGGTCTGCGTCGAGCAGATATCGTCCCGCGATCGATCGAAAGACTTGATCATCACTTCCAGGAGACAAGCCACATGGCTGTGAAGGAACTGGCCTTCGATACTGACGCTCGTAAGGCGTTGCTCAGCGGTGTTCAGAAGCTTTCTACTGCCGTGAGGTCCACTCTCGGTCCCCGCGGTCGAAATGCGGTGCTCGACAAGTCGTGGGGCGGGCCGACCGTGACCAAGGACGGCGTGACCGTGGCCGAAGAACTCGAGTTCCGCAACAAGGTCGAGAACATGGGGGCTCAGTTGGTGAAGGAGGCGGCTTCCAAGACTTCCCAGGACGCCGGCGACGGAACCACCACAGCCACCGTGATCGCCGAGGCGCTGTTCAATGCCGGGCTGAAGCAGGTTGCCTCCGGCGTGGAAGCCAACGCGCTCGTCCGCGGAATGCACAAAGCCATCGAGGCAGTCATCGCCGAGATCAAATCCATGGCCAAACCCGTGGCCAACAACATGGACAAGATTGCCGCCGTGGCCACGATATCCGCCAACAACGACCCCGCCATCGGCAAGATCATGGCTGATGCATTCGACAAGGTCGGCCAGGACGGCGTCATTACCGTCGAAGAGGGCAAGGGCCTGGAGACCTACGTGGATGTCGTGGAAGGCATGCAGTTCGACCGCGGGTATCTCAGCCCCAACTTCGTCACCAACCCCGACGAGATGGCCGTCGAGCTGAACAAGCCGCTGATCCTCATTCACGAGGACAAGATCGATTCGGTGACCAAGCTCGTGCCGTTCCTGGAGAAAGTGATGGGCGCCAAGAAGGCGCTTCTGATCATCGCCGAAGACGTAAGCGGCGAGGCGCTCAGTACGCTGGTGATCAACAAGCTTCGCGGCGTGCTCCAGGTGGCGGCGGTCAAAGCCCCCGGCTACGGTGATCGCCGCAGCGCCATGCTCCAGGACATCGCCGTGCTCACCGGGGCCGAACCGATTATGAAGGACCTGGGCATCGAGCTGGATAAGGTCACGCTCAAACAGCTCGGCCAGGCCAAGAAGGTCGATCTCACCTCCGATACCTGCACCATGATCGAAGGTGCCGGAGCGACGAAAGATATTCAGGCTCGCATCGCCCAGATCCGCAAGGAGATCGAGACGACCGATTCGGACTACGATCGCGAGAAGTTGCAGGAACGTCTGGCGAAGCTGGCCGGGGGCGTGGCTCAAATCAACGTCGGCGCCGCTAGCGAATTGGAACTCAAGGAAAGGAAGTCCCGCGTCGAGGACGCCCTTCACGCCACACGAGCCGCAGTCGAGGAAGGCATTGTTCCCGGGGGCGGGGTCAGCTTTATTCGCGCCAGTGCCTGTCTGACGAGGGTCCGAAAGCAGCTCAAGGGTGATGAGAAGTTCGGCGTGGATATCGTCGAGTCGGCCCTTTCCATCCCGACCAAAGCCATCGCCGACAACGCCGGTGAGAAGGGAAGCGTCGTGGTCGCCAAGGTGACCGAGCTCAAGGGAAACATGGGCTTCAACGCACTCACATTGAAGTACAGCGACATGATCGCTGACGGTGTAGTGACACCCGCCAAGGTCGATCGTACGGCGTTGCAGAACGCCGCCTCCGTGGCCGGGCTCTTGCTGACCACCGATTGCGTTGTCACCGAAGCGCCCAAAGACGAAGACGAAGCCTCGATGCCGCCCGGCGGCCCTCCTGGCATGGGCGGCATGGGTGGCATGGGTGGTATGGGCGGCATGGACTTCTAAGACAAAGGTCAAAATGTCGAAGAGTCTAAACGTGAAACCCCAGTTCGTAGGGTCCGCTGAGCGGGCCTTGAAGAATAGTCACCGACGTTGAGGCGGTCCGCACCGCGGGCCGTACAGATTTGGAAGATCAACTGGATGGAGATTTCGACCAATGTCCGTCAAACCTCTTGAAGATCGTGTTCTGATCAAGCCTTCTGACCCCGACAAGAAGACCGAGTCCGGGATCTACCTGCCCGAGTCAGCCAAGGAGAAGCCCATCCAAGGCAAGGTAATCGCAGTCGGGCCGGGCAAGATGCTGGACAACGGCGAACGGGTCAAGCCTTCCGTGCGGAAGGGCGACACCGTCGTTTTCGGCAAGTACGCCGGGACCGAGATCGAGATCAAGAACGTCACCCACATGATCATGCGGGAAAGCGAATTGTTGGGAGTGATCGTAAAGTAAATGGTTCTGTTTAGCCGCGGGTCACGGGCCCGCGCGTCGCTCTTGGGGCGACGGCTAAACGTGCTGAGGTTCAACAACCATGTCTACCAAACAAATGAAATTCGACACGTCGGCCCGCCAAGACTTCGAGCAGGGGGTGCAACAGATTGCGCGAGTCGTCGGCCTGACGATGGGTCCGACCGGCCGACATGTGGTCGTGCAGAAGTCGTTCGGCGGCCCCACGGTCACCAAAGACGGCGTCAACGTCGCCAAGGAGATCGAGCTGCCTCAGCCCTTTGAGAATGTCGGGGCCAAAATGGTGAATGAGGTCGCCAAGAAGGTCGCTGACGAGGCGGGCGACGGCACGACGACCGCGGTTGTCCTGGCCAGAGCGATTTACCGACAGGGCCTGCGACATGTCATCTCCGGCGCCAACGCGGTGGCTGTGCAGCGCGGCATCACCGACGCGGTTCGGGTCGTCAGTGATACCATCAACGACCTGGCCACCAAGTGTGCAGGCCGCGACGATCTGCGCAAGGTCGCCACGGTCTCCGCAAACAACGACGCAGAGATTGGCCAGCTGATTGCCGAGGCCATCCACAAGGTAGGGTCCGACGGCGTCGTCGAGGTCGAGGAAGGCAAGACCGCCGAAACCACGCTCGACTACGTCGAAGGCATGGCCTTCGATAAGGGGTACCTCAGCCCCTACTTCATGACAGACCCCAAGAAGGCCGAGTGTGTCCTGGAGGATGTCAACATCCTCATTTACGAGAAGAAGATCTCCAACCTGGCCGACTTCCTGCCGCTGCTCAACAAGGTGGCGACCTCCGGCAAACCCATCCTGATCATTTCCGAGGATGTCGAGAGCGAGGCCTTGGCTGCGCTGGTGGTCAATCGCCTCCGCGGCGTGATCCAGGTCTGTGCTGTCAAAGCGCCCGGGTTCGGGGATCGGCGCAAGGCGCTGCTCGGCGACATCGCGACGCTGACCGGCGGCGCCTTCTTCTCCGAAGACATTGGCCGTAACCTCGAGGACATCGAGCTGTCCGAACTGGGACGGGCACAGAAGGTCACCGTGACCAAAGACGACACGACGATCATCCGAGGTGCCGGAAAGAAGAAGGACATCGAAGCCCGGGCGAATCAAATTCGCGCGCAGTACGATAAGTCCACCAGCGACTACGACCGTGAGAAGCTCCAGGAACGGCTGGCGAAGCTGATCAGTGGAGTGGCGGTGATCAATGTCGGCGCCGCCACCGAGATCGAGATGAAGGAGCGCAAGGATCGCGTCGAGGATGCGCTCAACGCCACGAGGTCGGCCGCGAAGGAAGGCTATGTTCCCGGGGGAGGGGTGGTCTTCCTGCGCACAATCAGCGCCGTGCAGGACGCCCGCCGAAAGGCTCGTGGTGATGAGAAGCTTGGCTTCGACATCGTCGCCGGGGTCCTGGAGGCCCCGACCTGGCAGATCGCAACCAACGCCGGCTTCGACGGTGATATTGTCGTCGAAAAGGTCAAAGAGGGTACCGGCGGCTTCGGCTTCAACGCCGAGACCGGCGAGTATGAGAACCTGGTGACTTCCGGCATCATCGACCCGGCCCTGGTCGCTCGCACCGCGCTTCAGAGTGCCGCGTCGGTTGCCGGGCTGATGTTGACCACTGATGTGATCGTCACCGAACTTAAGGACGATGAGGATCCGGTCGAAGAGGCTGTATGCTGATCCGGTATCCGTGCCGGAGGGCCGAGGACCGAAGCGTTGTGGGTGGTGGCGACCGTGTCAATCCTCAACACTCGGTCCTTGATGCTTTGGGGAGGCGCCTGGTACAGCCCGTTGAGGGTGCAGGTAGAGATCGGTCATCCGCGTGTCAAGAATCCTGCGGACATTCCGACTCGTGACTCCTGATCCCTGAATCCTGAGCCCTGCTCATGCCCACGACGCGCGACTACTACGAGATCCTTGGCGTGCCGACCAATGCCTCGGATAATGAGATCAAGCGCGCCTATCGACGGCTGGCCATGAAGTACCATCCCGATCGCAATCCGGGCGATCCCGAGGCGGAGGCGAAGTTCAAGGAGTGCGCGGAATCCTACGAGGTGCTCTGCGACTCCGAGCGCCGCACGATTTACGATCGTTATGGCCACAGCGGGTTGCGGTCCACCCCAGGCCACGATTTCAGCTCGATGAACGCCCAAGACATCTTCTCGATGTTCGAGGAGATCTTCGGCGGCATCGGGACCGGCGCTCGCGGCCGGAGGCGCGGCGGCGTCCCTCGTGGCTACGACCTGGAGACTGAGGTTGAAGTGACCTTGGACGAGGTGCTCGCTGGCACCACTCGCGATGTGGAGTTCAAGCGGCTGGACGTCTGTAAGGCCTGCGGCGGCGAGGGGGCCAAGCCCGGCACCAAGCCACAAGCGTGCCCCACCTGCGGCGGAGGCGGCCAGGTGGTCCAGGCCGGCTTTGGCGGCATGTTCCGCATGGTGACCACTTGCCGGCAATGTCAAGGCCGAGGCACCGTCATCGCCGAGAAATGTCCCGACTGCCACGGCTCCGGGCGGGTATCGATCAAGCGGAAGCTGAGGGTGAAGATTCCGCCGGGCATCCACGCCCGACAGGCTGTGCGCGTGGCCGGCGAAGGCGAGCCGCCCCAGCCGAAGGACAGCCCCAGCGGCCGGGGCATTCGTGGTGATCTTCAGGTGGTTGTGCGAGTACGCGAGCATCAGCAGTTTGAGCGCGACGGCGACCATCTGCTGGTGGCGGTGCCCATTGCATTCACACAAGCTGCCTTGGGGGCCCAGGTGGATATTCCGTCGCTCGATGGGCCGGCGTCGCTGAACGTTCCGCCCGGCACCCAGCACGGCGCATTGTTTCGTCTCCCTCAGCGCGGGCTTCCCAACTTGCGCTCCGGCCAGCGGGGCGATCTGGTGGTGGTGGTGCAACTGGTTGTTCCCAGAAAGCTCAGTGACGGTCAGAAGAACCTGCTGCGGGAGTACGCCAAGACGGAGAAACTAGACGTCGGCGCGGGGAGCCCATCGATGTGGACCAAAATCAAGGACGCGGTGGCCGGAACCTAGTCCTGCGGAGGTGATGCACTACCGATGCCGAAGCGCAATGCTCATCAACCGAAGATGCCCGGACGCGTTACCAATGCCAGCACAACAAAGCGGGCGCCGGCTGAGGGTACACCGGAGGTGGTCCAGGAGGCAGCCGCCGACGAGGTCGAGGCTCCCCAGGACCCCTCGGCTTTGTTGGAGCGGCTCCAAGTCGAGCTCGAGGACGCAATCGCTGCTCGGCAGCGTGCGTTGGCGGATTTTGCGAATTTCCAACGCCGGGCGGTCGAGAACGAACACCGCGCCGCTGAAACCGGGGCCGCCCGGGTGGTCAGGTCGATGCTCGGCGTGCTCGATCATCTCGATCTGGCGCTGGATCAAGACGCCGAGCAGACCACCGTTGAGCAGCTTCTCGGCGGCGTACGGATCACACAGTGCGAGCTGGTCAAGGCATTAGAGAGTCAGGGAGTGCAGCGGATCGAGCCGCTTGTAGGCGAGGAGTTTGACCCGAACCAACATGAGGCGGTGATGCGGCAGCCGGCCGAGGGCATTGCGCCCAACCATATTGTCTCCGTCCTTCAGCTGGGTTACGCAATGGGCGATCAGGTGCTCCGCCCGGCCAAGGTCGCCGTCGCCGCGCCCCACGATGAGGGGGAGTGACAATGCCCACGTATGATTATGTTTGTGATGCCTGCGGTCATGAGTTCGAACTGTTCCAAGCCATGACCGACCGGGTCAAGCGCAAGTGCCCTAAGTGCGAGAAGCCCAGGCTCAAACGCCTCATCGGCGCCGGGGCCGGCGTCATCTTCAAAGGCAGCGGCTTCCACGAAACCGACTATCGAAGCGACTCCTACAAGAAGGCGGCCGAGGCCGATAAGAAGGCAGCCCGGGGCAAGACGACCAAGAAGGCTGACAAGGCGGCCAAGTCCAAGGCGAAGTCAAGCGACTCGTCGAGCTCGTCGCAATCCTCCAGCGGTTCGCAGAGTAAAGACACGGATTGAAGGAGACCGGCCGGTCTGCCAACAGCCGACAGCTTCCTATCGATAGATCTCGACGGGATCCCACGTCCCATTGGAGCTCGCGCGGCGCTGGAGGATCCATGTCTTGCCGAGGACAATGTCCACCAGGAAGATCGCATCGGGCTTGTTGAAGGTGGGTCGTTGAATCTCCAGCAGGCCGGAGGTTGCCGCTTTGACCGGCCCGACGCGCAGCTCCCAGGTGTTCCGAACGCTGGGGTTATCCAAATTACCGCGGAGGCGGTAGATGGCGCCGGTTGCCGTGTCGAGCATCCCCACCGTGTCGTCGAAACTGATGATCTGTACGGCCGGTACAACAAACCCGCGGACATTGGCCCCCGAGCTCGTCATCTGCTGGTCACGGCCGGCGGCGCCCATCGCGATGACGATGGCCGTTGCCCCCACCGCCAGGATCACCAACACCCGCAGGTGTGATTTCATCTTCTTCATCTTCTTCGTGCGCTCCATGTTGCAAGGATCGAGGTTCCCCCATAGCACTGTGCCATGGCCCTGGAAAACCCTCTTGAACCTTGCCACATTTCCGGCCGGATGCACGGCTGAGTCTGCAAATCGAAGCACATTTCACCCGGTACGACCGTCCAGGTTTGCCTCGTTTAACGCCCCAACCTA
>JAPUKX010000248.1 GCA_027295435.1 Planctomycetota bacterium
TCATTGGGTGCTCCGGCCTTGACCATGGCCTCCATCTCGGCGGACTTCTCCATCTCGGGAAGTTCCTGCGCCGGCTGAGCCGACGCTACAGATTGGCCGCCCAACACGATGCTGAGCCGTCCGGCCGCACACGCGAGTCCAGCCACCGCCAGCAGGCCCAATACGCTCCTGTTCATTCTCATTTCAGATTCCTCAGTTAACCCATTTCTCCGCAACAATGCGTGACCCGCCGACCGTCAGCGAGCCTCACTGGAACTTATACCGCGCAAACAGACCGAGGTGCAAGCGAGGAGCTCCACGAGTGGTCGCAAGGTGGAATTGGCCTCCGGCGGGCGGCGACGGCGGAGAATCAATCCCCGCGCCAGAAGCGGGGGGTGAACAGGACGATGATGGCGAAGACTTCGAGCCGGCCAAGCGCCATCAGCAGGCACAGAACCAGCTTCGTTGGGGAACTCATCCAACCGTAGTTCTCGATCGCGCCGACCATGGCCAGCCCCGGACCGATGGTGAACAGGGACGCGATGCTGGCGCTGGCGGCGGTGGTGTAGTCACAGGTCCTGTCGCCGGTCCATTGCTCAAGCAGCATCACCGCGCCGGAGCCGAGGACAAACAGAATCACAATGCCCACAACGTAAGCGAGTGTGGCGAGCTTGAGCTCGTCGTCGATGGTGGTGCTGCCGACCCGCACCGGGCGGACGACGTTCGGCCGAAACACGCGCTCGATCTCCGAGAGTATCACCTTGAACGCGATCCAGATGCGGATGACCTTGATGCCGCCGGCGGTGGAACCGGCCGAACCGCCGATGAACATCAGCAGGATCAATACGGCCTTCGCCAGGAAAGGCCAGGTGTTGAAGTCGGCGGTGCAATAGCCGGTCGTGGTGGCGATTGAGACGGTGGTGAACACGCCGTATCGGATCGCGGCCCCCGTGGATGCATCGATCGGCCGGCCGGTGGTGGTGGTGATGGATTGGCCGGCAAGGCATAGCACGATGATTGCCGAACCGACCACCAGCAGTCCCAGGTAGCTTCGAAGCTCGGGGTCCCGCCAGACCGTATGGAGCTTGCCGCGGATCAGCGCGAAGTACAAGCCGAAGTTCACCCCCCCCAGGACCATGAAGCAGATGATGATGATCTCGACCGCCCGGGACTGGTAGGCGCCGATGCTGGCGGTGCGGGTGCTGAAGCCGGCGGTGGCCAGCGTGGTGAACGTGTGGCAGACGGCGTCGAAGAGGCTGGTTCGGCCGATGAGCCAGACCGCAAGGATCTGGGTGGCGGAAAGGACCAGATAGATGTACAGCAGCACGCGAGCGGTCTGGCGGATCTGCGGCTGCAGCCCTTCGGTGGCCGGTCCGGGGGCTTCGACTTGAAAGAGGCGCTTTCCCCCGACGCCGAGGGTGGGCAGCACCGCCACGAAGAGCACGACAATCCCCAACCCGCCGATCCATTGTGTCAATGCGCGCCACAGCAGCAGGCTGCGAGGCAGCGCGTCGATGTCGGAGAGGATGGTCGCGCCGGTGGTGGTCAGCCCGCTCATGGCTTCGAAATAGCAGTTGACCGGGCTGTTGAATGGGTGGGTAGCGGCCGGTCCGTCGGGCAGGTGGGCCCACAGGAGGGAGGGAAGCGCGGCCAAGGCGGCCCCGACCAACCAGCTCAGCGCCACCAGCAGCAATGCTTCGCGCCGGCCCAACTGTGGTCGAGTGGATCGGGTGAGCCCCCACAGGATGCCGCCGAAGGCAAGACCGCTGACGGCGGCGATCAACAATGCGCGGAAGGCTCCCGCTTCGGCTGGTTCATCTTGCAGAAGTTGCAGACCGGACCATGCTGCGACCGCCAGCAACAACAGACTCAACACCACCAGAAGCAGGCCGAGCTGTTTGAGAACGTAGCGCAGGTTCATGGAGGCTCATCCCGCGGCGAAGAGCTTTTTGAGTTCCTTGTCCCGGCCGTGGGGACCGATGACCAGCGCCGTGTCGGTTGGCTGCAATGTATCATCGGCTCCGGGGACCCAGGCGCGGTCGCCCCGGCGGATCGCCGCGATGATCCAGTGCGGCGTCAGCTTGACCTCCCGCAGAGCCTTACCGATGACCGGTGCGTCCTCGCCCACTCGAACTCGATACGCGTCCACCACGCCGTCGGCCAGCGACGACAATTTTTGCAGCGGACGATCGTCCAACGTCATCTGGATTTCGGTCGTCGCGACCACACTCGGGCTGAATGCCTGATCGACGCCGAGGTGATACACCAGGTCCAGATAGGTGGACCCCGCCACGACCGCAATCACCTGGGTGACCCCCAGGCTCTTGGCCAGGACTGAGGCGATGATGTTGTCTTCATCATCACCGCGCAACGCCACGAACACGTCGGCCTGGCCGATGTGCTCCTCCTCGAACACGTTGCGATCGGTGGGGCTGGCCTGGAGCACCGTGACCCAGTCCAGTTTGTCGGCAAGCTCCTCGGCCCGCTGGTGGTCGGTTTCGAACAGACGAATGGAGAAGTTGCGGTCGTGCAACGCCCGGCAGAGCCAGACGGCCATGGCCGACCCACCCATGAGCACGACGCGTCGGCGTCCGAGCTTGTCATCGTGAAAGAGCTTGCGGGCCTCTTGAAAGGCGCTGGCGTTGCCGACGAGAATCACGGTGTCGCCGGTCTGTACCGCGCTCGACGCCTCGGGGATGAATGCTTCGCCATTGCGAGTGATCGCGGCCAGCCTGGCCCCGAGTGGAAGCGACAGCTCGGACAGCGGTTTCCCGATGGCCGTGGCGTCGTCGCTGACGGGAAACTGCTGCATCTGGATGGCGCCGCGGGCGAAGGTCTCGATGGCCAGGGCCCCCGGGTTTCGCAGCGTGCTGGCGATGGCAAGGGCGGTTGAGTATTCCGGGCAGATCAGGCGGTCGATCGAAAGATATTGCCGGTAATCGAGACCGCGGTGCTCAAAGAACGAGCCGTGGTGAACGCGGGCGATGGTCTTGGTTGCCCCGACCCCCTTGGCGATTGTCGCGGTGAGCAGGTTGACCTCGTCGCTGCCGGTTGCGGCCAGCAGCAGATCACAATGATCGCCTCCGGCTTCGCGCTGCACCGCCGCCTCGGCCCCATTGCCACAGCAGGTAGCGACGTCCATGGTGTCGGCGATGGCCCGCAGGCGCTCCGGGTCGATATCGATCACCGTGATGTCGTGCCCGGCCGCGCCCAGCACCTCAGCCGCGTGGGTGCCCACCTGTCCGGCGCCACAGATAATGATGTTCATAAGCCGGCCCTCGACCCCGGCACCTACCGCGCGCGATTCGCCTCTGGGGGCGGTGACCGGCGGTGCCCGCAAGGCGAAGATCATATACCAGCCCACCGGTTGCGGGCGTGTGCTGAGACCCTACGCCGCGAGTCGCCGTCGCCCCATGCGTCACCCATACCGCACACAGGAGATCGCCGGCTGATGAGTTGAAACACGCTGCCAGGACTCACCCTGGTCTTGGGAGACCCAAAGCGATCCGATCGTGGCGCCGAACGCCCGGCGGTCGTCGGCACGCTCCCACGGCAGACCCGCGGTAAGCCGTTGGGCGCTCTCGCAGCCGTTGTCTGTCGGCGACATCGATGTCGCGTCCAGGCATCGAACTGACGGCCCATACGCCCCAGAGCCCTGGTGATTCGGTGGCGCGGAGTTTGTACGCTTATGCCGTGGAGGTGAATGAAGATGAATGGCAAGCTGTGGTGCGTGGCGTTGGGGATATTGTGGACGGCGGCCGGGAGCGGCTGCGCCTCTGGATCGGGTCCGGCAGACGCGGGTCGAAACCATGTCAGATTCCTTTCGTCCAGCTTGGTGATGCCCACGCTCCCATTGCGGGGCGATGGCGCCCAGAGCGCCGCAGAGTGGCCCGTGGATCAACGCCATTGGGAGTACGCGCGCAACGATGTGCCGCCGAGTGTAAGCACGACGCCGCGATACCGCCGGACGGCATGGGCCGAGATTCGTACGCTTGATCGTCTGCGCACGACCAACGGCCGGCCGCGGGAGTATTCCACCACGACCATTCGAACAATTCACCAGCCGGTGGTCCGCTGACCGACCGCCCAGATGGCCCGCATTTCGGGATATGTGGCCCCGCAGCGCCGACTCGCGGGCACGTGTCTGCGATTACCTCTGGTTACGGCCAAAGTTGTCCTTGACAGGGTCGCGGGCGACTGCCATACTGCAACGTAAAGACGGTTGCCCGGATCGGCTGGCTAGGCGAGTGTGCTGCTTTGCGAGTCGTCGCGCGATTGCGGGTGATCGATCGCAAAGGTTCGGTCTGCTCGTGACAGGCAGTTGAACAGGGGGCTGGAAAAGATGCCGACGACGACAAAGAAGGATCTCATCGATCAGATCGCCAAGGAAACACGCCAGAAGCGGTCGACGGTGAAGAGGACTGTGCAAAGCTTCCTGGACAATGTGATTCGTGAGATCAGCAGGGGAAACCGTCTGGAGTTTCGCGATTTCGGCGTTTTTGAAATCCGCCATCGAGCCCCGCGTATTGCTCAGAACCCCAAGACACTGGAACGCGTGCCTGTTCCGGCGAAGAAAACGGTGAAGTTCAAAGTTGGCCGGCTGATGAAGATTGCCCTGGAGGGCAATGTCCGGCTGGAGGGGGCCAGACGGGCCGGCGGGTCAACTTCAACCAAGCCCAGGCAACGAGTTTCTGTGACCAGCGACGCGCAGTCCTCCTGATTATCTTTGCGGCGCTGGATAGGGCGTCGTTGTGGATCAACTGCCGCTTGTTCGCCGCATCCGGCGCGGGCGGGGAGACTGACTAGCTCACGGATGAGCACAACTCCCACCACGCAAGACACGCTGGGGCCTCCAATGACCGCTGGCCGCACGCCAGGCGGCAACCCGCAGCGTATCGCCCGGCTGTTCGAGAAGCTTCCCCCGCACGCGATCGAAGCCGAGATGTGCCTTCTGGGCTCGATACTGCTTGAGCCGCGCGAGCTGGGCGACATCACGCTGATCATCAGAGACGGCGAGGACTTCTACAAGCCGGCCAACGGAGCCATCTACGACGCCATGGTCGAGCTGTACGACGCCCACGCGTCCCTCGATGTCGTGCAGCTCAACCAGGTGCTGGTGGATCGCGATGTCCTGGACGCTGTTGGTGGGCAGGATTACCTGGTGGAGCTGGCCAGTTGCGTGCCCAGCGCCGCCAACGCCGGCCACTACGCCCGGCTGGTCCGCGAAAAGGCCATGGTCCGCCGGCTCATTGAGCAGGCCGGTGAGATTCTTCACGAGGCCTTTCACAGCCGCGATGATGCGGCGACGATTCTCGATCAAGCCGAGCACCGCATCTTCTCGATCGCCGAGCGCTACGAACACAGCGAGGTGGAGACGTTGGGGCGCCTTGTCCAGGAAGTCGTGGCCAGGCTGCAAGCCAGCGACGGAAGACAAGTCAGCGGAGCGCTCAGCGGGTTCGCCGGGCTTGACGAGCTCACCGGTGGATTTCAGCAGGGCGACTTCATCATCATTGCAGGCCGGCCATCCATGGGAAAAACTGCCCTGGCGCTCAACGTTGCGGAGAACATGGCGATGCGCGGCGACGGCGTGGGTATCTTCAGCCTGGAGATGAGCAAGCACCATCTTGTCGAGCGGTTGCTCGCGTCACGATCCGGTTTAGAGCTCCACCGGCTTCGGCGCATGATGCTGGGCAAGGAGCACTATAGCCGCCTGTTTGCCGCCTGCGGTGATCTGCAGGATGCCCCGATCTACGTGGACGACCTGGCCGCCTCGACGCTCCTGCAAATCCGGGCCCGGGCCCGGCGAATGGTCGCCAAGCACGCCGTCAAGGCGATCTTCATCGATTACATTCAACTGATCACCGTCGGCGCCCGGGTCGAGTCGCGCCAGGTGGAGGTCAGCGCGATCAGCCGGGGCCTCAAAGCGCTGGCCCGTGAGCTGAATCTGCCCGTGATCTGCATGAGCCAGCTCAACCGCGCGCCGGAGCAGCGGGAAGGGCACAAGCCGCGTCTCAGTGATCTACGCGAGTCGGGGTCGCTCGAACAGGACGCCGACGTCGTCGCGCTGCTGCATCGTGAGGACTACTACCACCTGGGCGAGAAGAACTACGAGCCCACCTGCACCGCCGATCTGATTATCGCCAAGCAGCGCAACGGCCCAACGGGCGCCGTGAAGCTCTCATGGATCGAGCAGTCCACGCGGTTCAAGGACTATTCGCCCGCAGTTGGTGCGGGTGAGTATGCCGGTAGCATCGGGCCTGCAGCACCTGTGGAGGTCGGGGCCGAGTTGCCGATTTGAGCCGGCCTGCGCTGCCGTCTACCACGGCTTCTCGCGGGCGACGATCCATGCCATGTATCCCAGGTACAGGGCCAGCAGCACTGCACCTTCGGTGCGGGTGATCTTGTTGCGGTGGGTGATCGCCATCGGCAACAGCAGCAGCGCAATGAAGAGCATCATGGAGAGGTCCTGCCAGCCG
>JAPUKX010000249.1 GCA_027295435.1 Planctomycetota bacterium
ATGTGTGTTCGCAGGGCGCTTTTCGTCGGCAATCGGATCGGTGGGGATCGACCTCGGTACCCGCGGGATCAAGCTGCTTCAGGTTCGCGAACACGGCGGCGAACTCAAAGTGGTCGGGGCGGGAAGAGTCGATGCCAAAGCCGGCGATTCCTGGGTTGAGGACCGCAAGGCACTGACCGATCAACTGCGGGCCGCCTTTGCCTCCGGCGGATTCACCGGCCGGCGGTGCGTGCTCAGTCTCCCTCGCAGCGAGGTCCGCATGCAGTTGGTTCGCCTGCCGAAGATGCCTGAGAGTGAGCTGCGCCAGGCAGTCGTGTGGGAAGCCTCGCAGCGCTTTGGTTTCGATCGCGAGGCGATGGAGGTGGATGCCATCCTAACCGGGGCGTCGCTGCAAGACGGCGAGCGCCGCGACGAGATTCTTCTAATCGCTGTCTCACATGATGTGATCAACGCCTGGGTTGAGCCGGTGATGGCCGCCGGTCTGCGCCCGATGGCCATCGAGACGCACTTCACGGCATTGGCGCGGGCGTTCAGTCGACAGTCCCGCCGTGAATCCGACCGTTCGGTAACCCGCGTCGTATTGGATGTCGGCGCCTCGGGTTCTACCGTGATGATTCTTCGTGGCGATCAGATCGCTTTCTGCAAATCGATCACGATCGGGGGCGAGCAATTCGACCAGGCGGTGGCTGAACATCTTCAGATGGACGTGGCAGCGGCAAGGGAGTTGCGGGCGGCCCGCATCGCCGCCGCCACCGATCAGCCCAATGCTCGGCCGATCACCGAACCCTCCATTGACCGGGCGGTGTATGACGCGGTCCGGCCGCTGTTGGGTAGTTTCGCGAAAGAGGTGATGCTCTGTATTGGCTACTACGGGGTCATGTTCCGGGGCTATCCCCCCCAACGACTGATTCTCACTGGGGGCGATGGGTTGGAGCCGCGACTTGACGAAACGCTCTTGCAGCAGTGCAGGATTCCGGTGGTGCTCGATGAGGACGGCTCGACCGTCAGTGGTTTGATGGAACCGATCCAGGCCATCCTGCACCGTGCCCCCGGACCGCCGGCGTGGTGGGCGGTGGCGGCCGGCCTCAGCTTGCGAGGAATCTCGGTGGGCAGATTGAAGAGACTGCAGGCGGTCACCTGCGGCACGGAGGCGGCATGAAACAACGCACCATTGATCTTGTGCCCGATTCGATCCGTATTCGCAGTCAGGCTGGCGTGGTGGCTGGGCGATATGTCGCTGCACTCCTGATCGCGATCGCCCTGATGGTGGTGACGGTTACCCATTCCCGTTTGGTACTCGATCGGGCTCACAAGCGCTTGCAGGTGGTCGAGGAACAGGCAGACCTGGTTCTGTCGGCGGAAGCCAAGGCTGATCAGTTGCGAAGCAGGCTCGACGACACCCGCGACCAGATCCGCCGTTACAGGCTTATCGCGATGCCGCTGGAGGTCAGTCGGGTCATCGCCACCGTCACGAATGAGTTGCCGACCAGTGTGACGTTGGATCGAATCGACCTCTTTTCCGGCAGCCGTCGGACGAATCGCTCGGCTCGCAGCAGGGGCATCCGCGCTGAGGATGGACCTGCTCCGCGCATTCTCAGCGGGGAGCTGAGCGGATTTGCGGCGACGGACCAGAAGGTTGCGGAGATCGTGGCCAGGCTTGAGGCGTTGGGGCTTTTCAAGCAGGTCGGCCTCAATTTCAGTCGCACCCGCCCGGTGCGAGGGCGCGGCGCGCGAGAGTTTCGAATCAGCTTCCGAATCGATATGGACGTTGAATACGACGTCGTCGATCGTGTCCGCCCCGAGCTCCAGGCCAGTCAAGAGGGAGCGCACGATGTCCAGTAGCAAACATCTTCGGATCGCGATCCTCGCCGTGGTCATTGTCGTGACCGTGGGGGGACTGTTGCTTGTCTGGCCGTCCTACCGCGAGGCGAAGGCGCTCAACCATCAAGCCGCCGTGCTTCGCAACAAAGGCGAAGTCTACAGCATCCAAATTGAAGTGATCGATCGGCTTACTGCCGATCTGGAAGAAATGACCCGCCGGGTGGAGACCCAACACAAGGTCATTCCTGAGTCCGCAGACATAGCCGGGCTGATGCGAGTGCTATCGATGCCGGTGGACGGGGTGACCATCCGCGACCAAACGTTCACTACCGGCCAGCCCAAAGAAGCCGTGGTCGGCGGCGATCTTACTGCGATGGCCACGCCTTTGACGATCGACATGGTTGCGCGGTTCGACTCAATTTTCGCGCTGATCCAAGCGGCGGAATCATTGGACCGCCTACTGCGTGTCGAGTCATTGAACATTGTCTGCGAACATCCTGAGGGAGAGGATGAATTGTTCGTCAGTGCCTCGGTGAGTCTGGATGTGATCTATGACCCACCGGGGGCGAGGGAGGATCGTTGAGATGATCTTGGTGCTCAGGCGACTGTGGATTCAGATCACCTCCGACCGCAAGCAGTTCGGCATCCTGTGCGCGATGTTGGCGGTGGGGCTGCTGTTGTGGGCGCGAATAATCGTGACTTCCAATCTGCCGCGCACGGCCGTGGCCGATGATCCCAAGCCGCCGGCCAGGGGAGGTTTACAGCCTCGCGGAGCTGTCAGGGGAACATCCGATAAGCACCAGGGACCGCCTGTGCGGGTCGAGTTGTCGCGCTTGCCGTTACGAGATCCATTCTTGATCAGCGCCCAACACTTCCCCAAACCGACCCCGGTTGACATGTTGACCCAAGATCAAGCGAAGTTACAACGAGATACGACCGAAAACCCAGAACAAGCGGAAGCCCGGTTGATCGACCAACTCCGGGCTTTGATAGAACGCTTCGAGTTGGAAGCGGTGATGCAGGGTCGCCCGATGGCCGTGATCAACGGAAGAACCTATCGGTTGCTCGATTGGATTCCCGCGATCGACAACAGTGAGATCCGCTTCCAGCTGGTTGAAGTCGGACATCGATCAGTGGTCCTCGAATTCGAGGGTCGCCCGTTTGAGTTGGAGATGAAGCATCCAGGCAGTGTCCAGCGCTAGCAGCGCCAGGGCCGGGCAGGAGTAAACCCGATTATGAATCCGAAGATCAGATGTACTGGGAGGCGTTTTCTTGGGCACACAGGGGCCGTCTGTGCGGCTTGGGCGGTGCTGGCAGCGCCGGCGCTGGGGCAGGACTGGGCGGATCAGGAGAACACCGATGTCAACGTGACCGACTACGGCACGGTGGATCTGGCAGTTCAGGAGACCGACCTGTCGCAGGTCCTTCAAATGCTCTCCATCCAGAGCCACAAGAACATCATCACCTCCAAGAGCGTGTCCGCCACCGTCACCGCCAACCTCTACGACGTCACGTTCCACGAGGCGCTCGACGCCATTCTGCGCGTCAACGGCTACGGCTACCTCGAAGAGGGCAACTTCGTCTACATCTACACCTTGGCGGAGATTGCGGAAATGGAGGCTTCGAGCCGTGTCACTGAAAGCCGCATCTTTGAGCTCGAATATCTTTCCGCCGTTGACGCCAACGAGTTCATCACACCGCTGCTCAGCGACGTCGGCCAAAGCTCCCACCGCGGGGAGGTGCAGCCGGGGTTCCAGCCCGACATAAGCGATGGGGGAGCGGACTCGTACGCGTACAGCGCCAAGCTGGTGATCAATGATTATCCCGAGAACCTTCGGGCCATCGCGGACCTGCTCGACGAACTTGACACCCCGCCGCAGCAGGTGCTCATCGAGGCCACCGTCCTTCAGACTGCTTTGGACGAGACCAACGCCTTCGGCGTGGACTTCTCCGTGATCGCCGATCTGGATTTCATCGATCTGCACACCCCGCTTGGGGTGGTCAACAATCTCCTGGCCGGCGACGACGTGAAGAAGGGATTTCAACCGGCGGATAACGAGGCGTTGGGGGGGGCATCGACCGTCGGGAACACGGCGGGTGCGGGCGGCTTGAAGCTCGGTATTATTACCAACAACGTCAGCGCCTTCCTGCGAGTTCTCGACGAGGTGACCGACACCACGGTACTGGCCAGACCCAAGATCATGGCGCTGAACCGCCAACGGGCCGCAGTGCTGGTGGGTGCTCGGGTCGGATACCTCTCGACCACCGCCACCCAGACCACCACCACACAGACCGTCAAGTTCCTCGACACGGGTATCTCGCTGATCTTCCGCCCGTTCATTTCCAAGGATGGAACGATCCGTATGGAACTGTCCCCCAAGGTGTCCGAGGCCAGCCTGCGCGCCGTCACTGACTCCCAGGGGTTGCAGGTGACGATTCCCGACGAACTGACCAACGAGCTGACGACCAACGTTCGCATCCGGGATGGGCAGACGTTGGTGCTGGGCGGCCTTTTCAGGGAATCCACACGCGTCAGTCGCAGGCAGGTTCCGTGGCTCGGCGATATTCCGATCATCGGCGCTGCCTTCCGTGGGCAGGACGATACGGTCGATCGCGATGAGATCATCTTCCTCATCACCCCTTCCATCGTGCCTGACGATGTCTTATGGGCGACCGGTCAAGAGACGCTGGCCTACTCCAACGCGATCGCGGTCGGCGCGCGGGCAGGTCTGCTTCCATTCAGCCGCGAAGGCATCACCAACAACCACAATCTTGACGCCATGGACGCCTTTGAGCGCGGCGACCTCGATATGGCTCTGTACCACGTCAACATCTCGCTGCGGTTGAGCCATGTGCAGCCGGCGATGCTCAGGCTCCGCCAGGAGATCACGGGTGAGCAGGAGAGGGCTCACGAGCGCAGCATGATGGAGCGAGCGTTCCGCAAGATACTGGGGCGTGGGCCCTCGCAAGAAGCCGCCTCCGGCCAGATGCCGCCTGGGCTGAGGTCGATGCCGATGCGCTCCTTTACGTTGCAAGAGCTCATGGTGGATGAGCCGGGGCGTTGGTCCGACATGCGCGAGTCCGGCACGGGCGATTCGAGCACAGGCACCGAATCGGTATCGCAGGAATCGTCCGGCGAGTGGTTCGAATGGCATGGAGACGGGGATGCCGATGACGCCGAGGCAGGTTCCGGAATCGATTCCGCCGGTGCGATGCCGCAGACGAGCGGGGAGCAGCCGGGTCACGAGGAGCAGGCCGAGGCCGAAGGCCCCCACTCAAACGCCGCGACCATGCGCAACGACCAATGGCTGGCCGCAGAGCAGCTGCGGCGCATGTTTTCCAGGCAGGGGCTCTGGCTGGCGGCTGACAACCCCTCCGGCGCCTATGACACGGGTTGGGGGCACTCGACTCCCTTTGTCACGTTCGATGACCTCGTGTAGGTTGCCGCCCTGATCGACGACGCAGACTTCATGAAGTGAAGGACACAGTGATCGGAGCGGGGGGCGATGGGGGGAGGCAGGCGTTGTGCACGGTCAACCTCTGTTACGCAAATCGGAGACGCGATACATGTCAACCCGACCGATCCTCATTGTCATTGTCCTGTTGCTCGCCATCGGCTCGTCGCTCACCGGCTGCGGTCCGGGCACAACGGGGATCAAGGCGAGAGAGG
>JAPUKX010000025.1 GCA_027295435.1 Planctomycetota bacterium
GGCGTCCTCGCCCCCGGATTCTTAGACCGGGCAGATGCGCGGAGGGAGGCGGGCGAATCCCGGGCCGGGGACGGCCGGGCTCGCCGTTGGGGATCCCGGTTAGAGGACGAGCGGGCTCGCTGTTAGCCGATCCCGCCTTTGAGTTCGCCGAACTTCTGTTTGAGCTTGCGGATGGCCGGATCGTCCGGGCGGACCACCTGCGACTCCTGCTCCTGCTTGAGGGCGCGCAACGACAGGCTGATGCGTCGGTGCTGGGTGTCGATGTCCAGCACCTTGACGGTGATCACTTCGTTAGGCTTGACGATCTGGCTGACCTTGGCCACGCGTTCGGTGCTGAGCTGAGAGATATGAACCAACCCCTCCACGCCGGGGGCGAGCTCGACGAACGCGCCGAAGGGCATGATCCGCGTCACTCTCCCGGTGACGGTGTCGCCTGCGGATAGCTCGGCTGCTTTGGCGTGGTACGGGTCGGCGAGGCATTGCTTCATACCCAGGCCGATGCGGGGCGGATCGTGAGAGCGATCGATCTTGAGCACTTGCACCTGGACCTGTTCGCCCTCTTTGATGCGGTCGGAGGGATGTTTGATGCGCTCGTAGCAGATGTCGGAGATGTGGATGAGCCCGTCGAGCCCGCCGAGGTCCGCAAAGGCGCCGTAGGGTTGGATGGAGGTGATCACCGCCGGTTGCTGCTGGCCTATCTTGATCACGGCCAGCAAGCTATCGCGCAGATGAACGCGCTCGGCTTCGAGCTGCTTTCGCCGGCTGAGGATGATCCGGCCGCGTGCGCGATCCAGCTCGATGATCTCGCAGGGGATCTTCTCGCCGATGAATACGGAGAGGTCGCCGATGTGTCGCAGGCCAACCTGTCCGGCGGGCATGAACGCTTTGTGGTTCGCGATTTCCATCTCCAGCCCGCCCTTGTTGGTGCCGGTGCAGCGGGCTTCCACGACTTGACCAACCTGCAACGATTCCCAGGCTGCCTTATGTACCGCCCCCTGCCGTGAGAGAATCAACAGCCCTTCTTTCTCATCGAAGCGCTCAACGATGAACTCCAGCCGTTCGCCCACCGTCGGCGGCTTGTCGAACTGCGACCGCGGGCAGATCCCCGACGACTTGGGGCCGAACTCGACGAACACATCTTCGCCGTGGATTTGCAGGATGGTGCCGGTCTTGAGTTGCGTCTCGGTTCTTGCGGAGGAGGAGGAAGGCTTGGGGCGGTCGGCGATGTCGAGCATATCCTCCAGGCTCATGTCACCCAGGGCGGCTTCGATCTCGGCCTGGAGCTTGGCGTCGAGGTCGCTGGAAGCGGGTGTCGGGCGGTCGAGGGGTTGCTGAGCCATGTTCGCGCTCGTGCAGTTGGGGGACTATCGCAAGACCGGCAGGCCAATGCCGGCCGGGATAGTTTCGCCGATCGTTCGCTTGGGCGTGACCTTGGCGATGCGAGCGTGCATCAGCGTACCACGGGAACGCCGGGTTCGGAGATGGATCAACGCATAATGGTCGCACCGGCCGGTCATGATCGCAGGTTCATCCCTGCCGGGCTGTTCCAGAATCACGCGCACCGTTCGCCCGAGCAGCCTGCGGCGATACCGGATGGACAGCCCCGCGTCAGGACCATTCTCCAGATCGATGAGGCATCGGACGCGAGCCTTCACGACGGCCGGAGGGATGAATCGGTCTGTCCAGCGGGCAGCCGCGGTTCCGCGTTTGGCGCTGTACGGGAACACATGCATGTGCAAATAACCCACCCGCCGGACGACCTCAAGCGTCTTCTCAAAATCCTGATCGGTCTCACCGGGGAAGCCGCAGATGATGTCGGTGGTAATCGCCGGAGGCAGTCTGTCGGGCGTGGTCAGCGCTGCGGTCGCCTGATCGATCATCTCCAGATAGTCGCCGACGCGATACTGTCGGTTCATCCGCTTCAAAATCGCGTCGGACCCGGACTGAAGCGGCAAGTGCAGGTGCGGCGCCACCACCGGCTGGTTGGCGACCATAGCGTCGAGTAGCGGCTCACTCACATCGCCGGGCTCCATGGAGCTGATCCGAAGCCGCACTAAGCCCCGAACCCCCGCCACAGCGTCCACCAGATCGGCCAGCGGCCCACTGCCGGGCTCCGCCTGCTTGCGCCGCAGGCCCGTCTCGTGCCCGTACGCTCCAATGAAGATTCCGGTGAGCACGATCTCCCGATGGCCCAGATCGACCAGCCGGCGAGCCTCGTCCACCGCATCACGGATTGTCTTGGATCGCAGCGTCCGGCGGACCTTCGGAATGATGCAGAATGTGCAGTGGGCGTCGCAGCCGTCCTGAATCTTCAGCTCCGCTCGTACATGGGCCCCCGCATTGCGATGCGGTTCGACCAGGGGCAAGGGGAGGATAGTTTCGTGGCAACTCGTGGGCCGTCCGCTGCGTAAACGTTGGTGTGTGCGCTTGCCAGCCAGCCATTCGTCCAGCCGCCGTGCGAAGCGGTCAGTCATCGCCGAGCCGTCATGATCGTAGTGGTGGATCACATGGTGCGGTCCGCCGGCCAGCTGCGCCGCTTCGTTGGGGTTGGTCGATCCATAGCAGCCCGTGACGATGATCGTTGGCAAGAACGCGCCTCGACCTGGAACCGGCCCAGGCAGATCCGCGCGCGGCAATCCCGAATCGAATCGACGGCGCAGCGCCCGGCGGACGGCCTGTCGGCTCTTGGCGGCGGCGGTGTTGGTCACGCTGCACGTATGAATCACCTCAAGGTCGCACAGTCCGCGCGCGGCTGCCTTGACCAGGCCGCGATCCAACAGCAAAGACTCCATCTCGCGAGCCTCGGCATGATTCACCCGGCACCCCAGCGTTGTTATTCGGTACCGAAGCGTCCGCATCGCCGTTGCATGCTAGCGGCAAGGCCAGGGCGAGTCAGCCTTGTGGCGGCTGGTTCAGTGATCCCGCCGTGCCGGGCGCGAGCGCGCGACCGGTCGGATTCGCATATCATCCTCGGCTCCCGGCCGGGAGGCTCTGAAATGAAGCTCCCGGTGACGTATGAGGTATGGGCAAGCCCAAGCTCCGGGGTTTTCTAGGAGGAGTCAGTAGCGACATGGCACGTCCAAAGTCAGCTTGGGGTCTAGAGGTTGGCGCCGCCGCGATCAAGGCGATTCGCCTTACGCGCAATGGCGACGAGGTGAGTGTTTCCGACTTCAAGGTGATTGCGCATAGGAAGGCGCTGTCGACGCCGGACGTCGATCAGAATGAAATGATCCGGCTGAGCCTCGGCCAACTCGTCAGCCAAAGGGTCCTGGAGGGCGAGCATCTGGTGATGTCCGTGCCGGGGCATGCGTCATTCGCGCGGTTCGCCAAGCTTCCGCCGGTCGAGCCGAGGAAAGTGCCCGACGTGGTCAAGTTCGAGGCCGTGCAGCAGATTCCCTTCCCGATCGAACAGGTTGAATGGGACTATCAGACGTTCGCGTCCGATGACTCGCCGGAACTCGTGGTGGGGATCTTCGCCATCACCCGCGCCCGTGTCCAGCAACGGTTGTGCCTGTACGGGGAGCTGGGGATCGCGCCCGAGGCGCTGACGCTGGGTCCGGTGGCGGTGTACAACGCGATGGCTTATGACCACAATCTGGCCGGGCGCAAAGGACCCGTCGTCTACCTCGACATCGGGACCTACGCCACGGATGTGATCATTGCTGAGCAGGGGCGATGCTGGATTCGCACCTTCCCCTTGGGCGGCACCCATTTCACCGAGGCGATTGTCGCGGCATTCAAACTGAGCTATTCCAAGGCGGAGAAGCTCAAGCATGAGGCTGCCGCCAGCAAGTACACCAAGCAAATCATGCAGGCGATGCGGCCGGTCTTCAGCGATCTGCTCCAGGATCTCCAACGGTCGATCGGCTATTACCAGACGCTACATCGCGACGCCAAGCTGACCACGATGGTTGGGCTCGGCTCCACGTTCAAGATACCGGGTTTGCGAAAATTCCTCGGCCAGCAGCTGCAAATGCACGTGCTGCGGCTGGACGAATATAAGAGAATTGCGGTCACCGGCCGCGAAGCCGCGACGTTTGCCCAGAGCGCCGTCAGCATGGCCACGGCCTACGGCCTGGCGCTGCAAGGCCTCGGCTTGGCACGCATCAACGCCAATCTGGTGCCGGTGAAAACACTCCGCGCGGAGTTGTGGCGGCAAAAGACGCAATGGTTCGCGGCGGCGGCGGCGATCGTTGTGCTCGGGGCCACCATGATGCTCTACCGGCCGATCAGCGACCGCAGCTCGCTCAACCCCGGTGGGGAACCCGCCGTCGTCTCCCAGGTTCTCGAAACCGGTGGAAAGCTCAAACGAGATTTCGAGCAGATCGGTGCTGCCAACAAAGTGGGCTTCGCGGCGGAGAACCTTCGACGCCTCGTGGACTACCGCGACATTTGGCCGCATTTGGTCAACGATGTGGCACACGCCTTGGCGTCAACCGATCCGCAGCCTGAGCTGCTCGGTAGTGATGTTGAGAAGATCCTGGCCGTTGAGCCCGAACAGCGGAGGCTCGTGGAGCTTCGATATCTTGGTGGGCGATACACCTACGACCCCGAGGCCAAGATTCGGCGAATCGCTGTGACCATGGAGGTTCAGCTGAGCCACGACCGGCCGTTCGACTTCCTCAACGAAACTGTGGGCCAGTGGCTTCGCGACCACGCCGAGCGCCCCGATGTGCCGTACCGCATCCTTGACGACACTATCTCCTGGAATCGTGGGCGCGAACAGACGATTACCGTCTCCGAGACGGGCGAGGAGGAGGCTGGAGGCGCTACTCGGCCATCGGCACCGGGAGGAGCCGGCAGCCCACCCGGCCGCCGCGACCGTTCGCCGGCGCCGCGCAACCTCCCCGGGTCAGGTGCAGGCGGAGCTGGTGCGGGACCAGGCATTGGCATGACTGGCGGCGGGGATACGCCAGGCAGACGGGCGCGGCCCTCCGGACGGCGAAGGCCACCCGGCCCCCCCAGCGGTGGTCTTGGGATCTCCCGTGGCGAGCAATCGTCTGCCTCCGGCGGACCTCGGCGCCAATCCCGCCCCGGACCTCGCCACCCGCCAGGCCAAGCCTCGGGCCGGGGTGAGCACAACGTTCTCGATGCGATGGGGCCGGTACCCAATCGCCCGACGTTGTATCCACCGAATTCGAAATACTACCTCGTCCCGATTACGTTCGAGGTCGAGCTTTTGGATGCGCCCTCTACACTACCCGCCGACACCGCTGCCGACCGCGGCCGGGATCCCGAGGAAGCCGCGTCATGAATGTTGTCTTGGATTGGGTCAAGTCCAACGTCTACACCGTCATCTTTGTGGCTGTCATGATCACGGCGCCGCTTGCCATGTGGATCGTGGCGGGCAACATGAATGACCGGGTCAAGGAGGAAGTCAAGGCTCGTGCGGCGAAGATCGCCGATCTCGACCGCCTCCAAAAGACGCAGGTTTCCTACCACAACCCGGTTGCGGGCGACGAGCCGGTCAGCGCACCCATTCTCGTGAACCCGCAGCTGCTGGATAGCTACCGGGAACTGACCGAAAGGATCAGTGCAGACGCCCAGCGGATTCGCGACGAGGCGCTACGTGTCAATCGCAAAGACCGTGGGGTGCTTCTTGATGAGCTCTTCCCCGATCCTCCTGCGCACCTGCGCGAGACGCTGCCGTTTGAGATGTACCGGCGTCTTCGGGCAGCGTATGTGAAATTGCTAGCAGATATCGGCGCTGACTCGCCCCCATCTTTGGAAAGCATGCGCGAGGACCTCGAAGCGGCCAGAGCCCGATTCATGACGCAGGTCCTGATCAAGGAATCCCGAGAAGATCTGACCGAAGAGGACGAAACCTGGCTGAGCGAGCAACTGACCGAGACCAGGCTATCCAAGTACGCGGAAGCTGCGAAGCAAACCAGTATCTACGCCACGCTTGCCAGTATCAACATTCCCCCAGAGCCTACTACAGTGCCGACGATGCCGGCCTTGTTCGACTGGCAGTGGGAATTCTGGATCAAAAAGGACATCCTCATGGCGCTTCGCCAGGCCAACCAACCGTACGACTCGGTGCTGGATGGGCCGGTCAAGCGACTGAAATCGATACAGGTCCTTGGTGAGCCGGCTCCCGCCGCTCGTGGCGGACCGCCGGCCTCTGGTGGCGGCGTCGGCATTGGTCTTACCGGTCCACAACGCCGCGGTCCTGCCGGTCGCTCGCGATCCGCTCCCAGCGCAGCCGCAACTCCCGCTGCCGCCGACCCCAGCCAGGAGGTGCCGCTTGATTTCAGCGTCTCCTTTACAGGTCGCACGAGCAATCCGTTGTACGACGTGCGCCACGTGCAGTTGACGATAGTCGTTGATAGCAGCAGGATCCCGGAGGTCCTTGATGCCCTCGTTCGATACAACTTCATGACCATCATCAATACCCAGTTGAAGTCCGTGGATTCGTTCTTAGAGGTCAAGGACGGTTATTACTACGGTGGGACTCCCGTGTCGGAACTTACGCTCGAACTCGAAACAATCTGGCTACGCGAATGGACAGCCCAGTTCATGCCGCTTGAGCTCAAACAGGCGCTTGGCATCCCGTCGGAGCCGCAAACCACGGGGTGAGCCCATCTCTGGGAAAGCGTTGACCATCGCAGCGGCGCGTGGCCATTGGAGCCGATCATCATGAAGACCAAAGGCATCACCATTTGGGAACTGCATGCGGAACGGATCGTCTTGGGTCTCGCAACGGTGCTGCTGGTCGTCTTCACGGCACGGCAGTTCATTGGCGAGCCGAATGCGGTGCCCAAGCCGCAAGGCACCGGTGTGATCGCCCCGGATGAGATCGATGCCCTTCTGCAGGCCGAGGCCGAGCGACTTCTCGAGCGCCTCGACGAGGCTTCCCCGCCTCAGATAGAGCTGCCTGACCCCGTTCCCGCGCTGGACTATTTGCTGGCCAGGTTCGATCGCCCCGTCTACCCCCAACCCGCGCTTCCGCAGTTCCACGTGGCGATTGCCCCCAACATTCGTGGGTTTGAGAGGGAGCCAGGTGTCGAGTTCCCGGTCCCCCAGGTGAAGGCCCCGTACCAGGTCGTGGTCAAGTCCTATTCCGATGCGCTGGCGGACGACGTGCTGAGCGAACATGTCGATCTGCAAGAACAATTCCCCGATCCAAGCCAACCGCTAGACATTACGTTCGTGACGGCGGCCGCCCGGTTCAGCGTGGCGGACCTTCGACGCCAGTTTCGCGGAGAACACGTTGATCTCGACGCCGAGGGCAAAGCCGCCATCCCGTCAAGTTGGTACAAAGACCGGCCGGAAAACATCGTGGACGTCGTGATCGAGCGGCAGCAACTGGTGGATGCCCACTGGACCAACATCACCACGCTCGATCCGATCCCGGGGCAGTTCACGTTCCGCCCCCAGCTCGGCGAGGGCATCGGGGCCGGTGTTCGTGATCAGGTCATTGAACAGCTCGGAGATCCAGTTGTTCAACTGGACATCATTCGGCCGGAGTTCTATCCCACCAAGAACGAGGAGTGGAGCCCTCCTGCTCCCGACCAGCCTGAAATCCCCGAGGGGCTCGCGCCCAAGGAGGAGGAAGTCCGCAGGATTAAGAGCGATATTGAGCGATTCAAAGAGAAGCGGAAACGGTTGATCGAAAGGCTGGAGAAGCTCGGCGGCACGTTCGAAGAATGTGGTCGAGACCGCGAGGATCGCCAGCCACCGCCTCCCCGGCCTGGGCCCGCCGGCGGGCCGGGCGGTAAACGGCAGCCCCCGGGCCCGGGCGGCGGAACCGGCGTAGGCATGAGTGGTGGGGCCGGCATGGGCAGGAGAGGCGCCGGCGGCGGCAAGGGACCAGCGGATAGGGGTGACGAGGCTGCGATTCGCAGACGTTGCAACGAAATCAATCGGGTCGACGAGAGGATCGCCGCTCGAAAGGAGGATCTCAGCGGATTGATCGATCCGGGCGATGCTCTTGAAGGCGCTCCACCCCACCCCGATGAACCGCATCCGCCTCTTGACGTTGACGAGATCACGATCTGGGGTCATGACCTCACCGTCGAGCCCTCCGAGACCTACCGCTATCGACTGACCGTCAAGATCTACAATCCGTTCTTTGGCAAGAAGCGCAGCCTTGTTGATCAGCAGCAGGACTTGGCGGAATCCTTCACACTGAGCTCAGCGGTGAGCGAATGGTCGGACCCGTTACGCGTCAGTCCACCCCTTCGTGTGTTCATCACGAAAGCGACTCCAGCGGGAGGACGCGCCGCCGCCGGGACGCTGGGCTTGGGCCGGGCCACTGCGCAGGTCTACCGTTTCTACGATGGTGATCAGTGGGTGGAGACGTTCCATGTTCAGCCGGGCGATTACATTGGCACGGTGAAGGAGTATCGCATGCCGGACGGCGAAGAGCCCGTTCGCATTGACTTCAGCACCGGTCTGGTCGTGCTCGATATCGTCGAGGATATCGACCCCGGACGTGGGGGCAGCGTCGGGGCTGGCCGGGCGGCCAAAGTCCTGCTGCAGGACCTCCGTACCGGTGAGATACTCCAGCTGCGCGATCCGCAGGTTGAAATCCTCAACCCCGACCGCCGCCGATTGGAGCAACGGGCTAGATCCGGCAAGGCTTGAGACGCCGGGCAATCGACCATGGTCTTCTGACCGCCTCGGCCGACGTACAAGGCTGGGAATATGGTCTTTGAGGATTGTCGAGGAGAGACACGCCGGTGCATGACCCGCGGCGCGAGCTGCATCGACCCCCTGCGGGGCGGATCGCTGCCAGGAAAGCCGGGTCGGAGCTTGACACGAGGAGCCCCGCTGCTCTATGGTAGAGGGAGACAGAGTGCCGGATGGCTGTCGTCCGGGAGTGTGTATGCGCTGAATAAGTTGGCGCGTACTCCTGCTCTTTGGCAAGTCAGGATTCGAACGTCGCGTGCTGCGCCGTGGCAGACCCTTTGCCGACGGCGTAGCAGCACACCGAGACGAGATCGAAAGCCGCTTGAAAGGCTTCAAGTCTGCTGGGGCTGCACTATGCCCCGGTGGAACGACGTCGATTCCCTCCGGAATGAAGGTCCCGCAGCTGCGGGCTCAAAGGTCGGGGTCGGGTCGGCGTGATCAAGTTACCAAGGGCGTACGGTGGATGTCTAGGCGTTGAGAGGCGATGAAGGACGTGGGAACCTGCGATAAGCCCAGAGGAGCTGGTAACCGAGCGTTGATCCTGGGATTTCCGAATGGGGCAACCCGGTCCCGCCACTAAATCGGTTTTGAGCGGTCGAAACACCGGCCAATGCATAGACCGATCTAGTGGCGGGATCACCTACGCCTGAATGCATAGGGCGTGGGGGCGAACCTGGCGAACTGAAACATCTCAGTAGCCAGAGGAAAAGAAAGCAAACGCGATTCCGTCGGTAGCGGCGAGCGAAAGCGGAACAGCCCAAACCGTCCCGACTTGTCGGGGCGGGGTTGCGGGCGCCAATGTGGCACGCTTGATCAACCTGTGAATCGTTCAGGAAAGCCGAACCAAAGAAGGTGACAGTCCTGTAGCAGGTGGTGACAGCGGCCTAGGCGTACCAGAGTAGCACGGGGCTCGTGGAACTCTGTGTGAAACTGGGGGGTCCACCCTCCAAGGCTAAATACTCCTCAACGACCGATAGTGAACCAGTAAGGCGACTGAATGATGAAAAGAACCCCGATAAGGGGAGTGAAAAGTACCTGAAACCGTATGCCTACAAGCAGTCGGAGCCGGCCGTCTCCTTGCGAGACGGTGGGTGACGGCGTGCCTCTTGCATAATGAGCTGACGAGTTGCTCTCTGTGGCCAGGCTAAGCTGCTTCCCAGCGGAGCCGAAGGGAAACCGAGTCTTAAATGGGCGTGTAGTCGCAGGGGGCAGACGCGAAACCGAGTGATCTACCCATGGGCAGGTTGAAGAGGGGGTAATGCCCCTTGGAGGACCGAACGCACCAACGTTGAAAAGTTGGGCGATGACCTGTGGGGAGGAGTAAAAGTCTAATCATACTCGGAGATATCTCGTTCTCCTCGAAATAGCTTTAGGGCTAGCCTCACGTTACACCGCACGGGGGTAGAGCGACTGGATGGGGCTGGGGGGCCACAAGCCTACCCAC
>JAPUKX010000250.1 GCA_027295435.1 Planctomycetota bacterium
TCGACAGGCCACGATCCATGTGGCTCTGGGTTACGTTCCCACAGCGACGCCCGCGGGCATGTGCTCGATGATCGCGTCGCCGAACTCCGAGCACTTCAGAAGTGTGGCTCCGTCCATCAGGCGGTGGAAGTCGTACGTCACGGTCTTGGCGGTGATTGCGCCGGAGATGCCCGTGACAATAAGGTCAGCTGCTTCGGTCCAGCCAAGGTAACGCAGCATCATTTCACCGGAGAGGATCAGCGAGCCGGGGTTGACCTTGTCCTGGCCGGCGTACTTGGGCGCGGTGCCGTGGGTGGCCTCGAAGATGGCGTGGCCGGTCTCGTAGTTGATGTTGCCGCCGGGCGCGATCCCGATCCCGCCCACGCACGCCGCCAGCGCGTCGGAGATGTAGTCGCCGTTGAGGTTCAGCGTGGCGATCACGTCATACTCAGCCGGGCGAGTGAGGATCTGCTGGAGGAACGCGTCGGCGATGACGTCTTTGATGATGATGTCGTTGACAGGGACTGAGGACTTTGTCCCGGCCTTGATGACGCACCATGGCCCACCGTCCAACTCGACGGCGCCGAAGTGCTCTTTAGCGACCTCGTAGCCCCAGTCGCGAAACGCCCCTTCGGTGAACTTCATGATGTTGCCTTTGTGGATGAGCGTCACGCTGCTGCGCTCATGGTCGATGGCGAAACGGATCGCGGCCTTGACCAGGCGCGTCGTGCCTTCGCGCGACACCGGCTTGACGCCGATGCCTGCCGGGGCTGGGAAGCGGATCTTCTCGAAACTTTTCGGGAAGTGCTCGGCAAGGAGTTTCAGGAACCGGTCACACTCATCCGTGCCGTGCTCGAACTCGATCCCCGCGTAGATATCCTCGGAGTTCTCGCGGAAAATGACCATGTCGGTCTTCTGGGGATACTTGACGGGGCTTGGCACACCCCGGAAGTAGCGCACCGGACGAAGGCACACATACAAATCGAGGATTTGCCGCAGCGCCACGTTGAGCGATCGAATGCCGCCACCGACGGGTGTGGTCAGCGGGCCCTTGATCCCGACGATGTGTTGCCTGAATGCCTGGACCGTCTCATCGGGCAGCCAATTGCCTGACTGGTTGAACGCCTTTTCCCCGGCCAGAACTTCCTTCCATTGGAGTTTGCGCGAGCCGGCGTAGGCCTTCTCGACCGCCGCCTCGAAGACGCGCACCGCCGCCGCCCAGATATCCGGCCCGGTACCGTCGCCTTCGATGAAGGGGATGATGGGATTGTCGGGCACCTTCAGACCGTGGTCGGTCATCCTGATCGGTTCAGCCATCGCGCAAAAACTCCATAAAAGCAGCGTCAGTTCGGGCGAAGCAGTATAGCGTGGCCAAGGAACGAAGGTATCAAGGCACGAAGGTCTGTTTAGCCGCGAGCTGAAGGCGAGCGCGCTATCGCATCAAAGAAGAAGAACCAGGATGAGCCGGTTTGTGATTCGATCCGTCCACCGCTCTTGCACCGTCGACGACCGGCGGCGCAACCGGCTCAGTCGTCACGAGGTGCCGGTGCCACCGTTTCCAGAATTGTCTCAGGCGAGGTTCGCGGTTGTGTGCTTTGCACGGTCGCCGGCTGGGGCGCGGGCGGCGGCTGGGGCGCCGGATAACCGGAGAGCAGGTTCACCACGTCTGAAAAGTATCGCCCGCCCTCAATCTGCGCTTGCGCCGGAACCCCCCAGCCGCGGCTCTCAAACACGGCTTCAGGCGGATCGGTCGGCTCCAGGCGAATCTCAAACCGCCAGGTACGCCGCTCACGATGCGGCCCAGCGCCCGGTCGATACAACACCCGCTGCAACCGGCGATACACCTCGATCCGCCGATTGGGCTCATCAACCCACACCTCATTGGTCGGCACCGTCCAGTCGTCGTATTGCGGCCTCTCGGCGACCACGACCAACGCGGTCCACACCTGGTCAGCGGTTGAGCCGGGAAAGCTCTGCCTCACGGTGGCGCAGCCAGCCAGCGGCAGCACAACAGGGAGCATCGCGGCGACAATGCGGGTGGCCACATTCATAGACCCCAGGGTCGTCATGTTCGGGGACTTGTCAAGGCCGATGGGGCAAGCAACCCGACATTCGCGCACAAAGTGGGCCGCAGCCGCGCGGCCGGCCCTGCGCGCACCGAGCATGCCGCGCGCACCATAACTCCGGTGAACCGAGGCTTATCTGAGCCTAACTCGCGCCAAGTCAGCGCTTCGATAGCGCATCGAGCCGTAAGTGCGACCAACTCGTGGGCGCCGGCGCGACCTCAACCCGCGGTGCGCGCACGCAAGTGGCGCATCACGCCGCAGATCAGCCGGCCCGGCACGGGCCGGCTCACCCAGACGTGAAGAAGAAACCTCATTGTGAGCCGGGTTGTATCAACCCAGCGGACCGCCGGGATCGGTGTCCCACACCGCTCACAGCGTCAGCAGGCCCAGGATGCCGACTGCGCTGGCTCCGTCGAAGGACAGTGTGCAGCACCTCCAAGAAAGCGGAAGCCAGGACCTCGTGTGTCCTGGCTTCCGCAACGCTTCAGAAGGGCAGAGCGGGATGGCACCCATCCCGCTGCCACCCTATGTCTATGGAGTCATCGCCCCTGAGTAGTGTCCCCAAGGTCCGGCAGATAGATCGCCCTCAGCGAGAACTCCTTGTCTGTGATAATGACCTGGATGGTCGGATCTAGATGCAGACCATCACCACCACCCTGGTGGAAGCCCACGTGGGTACCGCCATTGAGTAGCCAGCCGACGAACCGCCATCCTGGGTGCGTCTCCGGTGCTGTGAGGGTCACGACCGTCGTATGCGGGTACGTCCGCTCGAAGTACGCGAACCCACCGCCATCGAGCGTCACATCCAGCGGGGTTATGT
>JAPUKX010000251.1 GCA_027295435.1 Planctomycetota bacterium
AGGAAGTGTCGCAGCAGGCGGGCAAAGGTCAGGCCCTGCTCGGCGTTGATCTGCGACTGGATCAGACCGTCGATGTCATATTCCACCGGATCCTCAGCGGTGAGGATCTTGGTGGTCGGCTCGTTGAGCTCACTGAGAGCGGCATAGAGCGTCGTTGTCTTCCCGCAGCCGGTCGGGCCCGTCACGACGATGATCCCGTTGGGCTTGTGGATCAGCGACCGCAGCTGCTCCAGCTCATCGTTGCGCAGGCCGATCTTGTCCAAGCTGAGCTGGATGTTGGATCGGTCGAGCACCCGCAGCACCACCGACTCGCCAAACATCGTCGGCAGCACCGCAACACGCAGATCGACGGGATTGTTGTTGACCGTCAGTTCGATGCGGCCATCCTGCGGCAGTCGCCGCTCGGCGATGTCAAGGTCGGCCATCACCTTGATGCGAGAGATGATCGGCAAGGCCAGATGTCGCGGCGGCGGGATCATCTCATAAAGGATCCCGTCAATGCGATACCGCATCTTGAACTCGTCTTCAAACGGCTCGAAGTGGATGTCCGAGGCCTTGTCCTTGATCGCCTGGAGCAACACGAGGTTGACGAGGCGCACAACCTTGTTGTCCTCCGCAGCCTGAGCGAGTTCTTCGAGGTCAATGGACTCGCCGCGCCCGGCGAGCGCCGCCAGCGAGTCCGATTCCCCCAGCTCAGCCATGATCATGGCCATCGACGATGTCTTCCCGGTGTAGCGCTTCGCGAGCACCTTGTCGATCTGCTGGGCCGGCGCGACCACCGCATCAACCTTGAAGCCCATCAGCAATCGCAGATCATCCACCGCACGAAAATTGTCCGGGCTCTTCATCGCGATCGTGATTGACCGATTGGTTTCGTCGTACTCCAGAGGCACAACCTGGTAGGTGCTGGCCATTTCCGCCGGCAGCGCCTCGATCGCGGCGTCGGGAATCTCGATCTCGCCGAGATCGACCATTCGCATGCCTGCCTGTCCGGCCAGAGCCACCAGCACGTCGGCGTCGCTGATATACCCCAGGCTCACCAGCAACTGCCCGACCGGCTCCTTTCGCGTCTTTTGGAGCTGAAGGGCCTCATGGACCTGGTCGCGCGTGACCTTGCGCAGCTTGGTCAGCACCCGACCCAGGCGTCGCCCCTTCAACTGCCCAGGGTCTACCGTGCTCTGCGGAGTATCTGCTGCGGTCTTGCCCATGTTCCGTCGCCCGAATTACCCCCCTTGTCGCCGCGGCTCACTACCCAGATTCACTCGCCGACCAGCTCGCTCGCACCCTGCAGGCCCGGCTTGACACCACGTGGTCCGCATCGAGGAAGCCTTCTGATGCAATGATACGGGCCACCAACCCCCCTGTTGTCGAATGTGACCAATTCTGATTGTAGGACACTTGGATTATGGGATATGCTATCAGCCCTAGCCCACCACAGCAAGTGGATCGGTGCTTCTTCAGCTCGCTAGGCGACCACAGTGTCCAGCTCGGTCCGCCCCACGCTGCCGCCTGCCCGGTGAATCTTCTCCGTCAGGTCACCGGGATCCTTGCATTTGTCAACCATCTCCTCCGCGGAGATCAGGCCCTTTTCGTAGAGGGTCCAGAGGTGGTCGTCGAGCAGTTGCATGCCGAATTTCCTCCCGGTCTGGATGGCTGAGTCGATGCGGAAGGTCTTGTTCTCTCGGATAAGGTTGGAGATCGCAGGCGTGACCACCAGGAACTCGAAGGCGGCGACCCGACCCGACTGATCGGTGCGAGTCAGCAGAACCTGGCTCAGGACGCAGATCAACGATACGGAAAGCTGCACGCGAATCTGCGCCTGCTGGTTCACGGGGAACGCGTCGATGATCCGGTTGATGGTGCCGGCTGCTCCGGTCGTGTGCAGCGTGGCGAAAACCAGGTGCCCGGTCTCCGCCGCACGGATCGCCGATTCCATCGTCTCCAGATCGCGCATCTCCCCAACCAGCATCACGTCGGGGTCGGCACGGAGGCCGCGGCGTAATGCCTCAGAGAAGCTCGGCACATCCACGCCGACCTCACGCTGGGCGATGATCGATTTCTTATGGTAGTGGTAGTACTCGATCGGGTCTTCAATCGTGATGATGTGCCGATCAAGATTTATGTTGATGTAGTCCACCATCGTGGCGAGCGACGTGGTCTTTCCCGAGCCGGTGGGGCCGGTCACGATGTACAAACCCCGAGGCCGGCGAACCAGCTCCTTACAGATCGGGGGAAGGCCAATTTCTTCGAACGTCAGGATCTTGTTGGGAATCAGGCGAAGGGCGATCGCCACATCGCCGCGCTGGCGGAAAACGGCGACTCGGAATCGCGCCTCCGTGCCGTAGGCAAAGCCGTAATCGGTGCTTCCCTCCTCTTGAAGCTCCTGCTGCGCGCGCTCCGGTGTGATCGCTTTCATCAGCGAGACCAAATCGTCGGAGTCCAGGACCTTGGTGTCGAGGCTCCGAAGCTTGCCGTGCAAGCGCAAGGTCGGCTTGCGCCCCACCGTCAGGTGGAGGTCGGAGGCGTCTTGGCGAATCACGGTGTCAAGCAAACGGTCGATCTGAACTGTGGACATGAAGCGTCTCGAAAGGGACTATTGAAGTACGAAGAGCATGAACACCTCTTGGGCAGGGCACAAGGGATCAAACGTCAATCTCAACAGGGGTATCGCTCTCAACCTGAGCAAAGCGCGCAACTTCGGACGCGGTGGTGTCGCCGCGAAGGATCTTGATCTTCCCGTCGCCGAGCAACGATCGCATCCCAGCGCGGGCCGCCGCGTCGCGGATCTCGCCGATCGGCGCGCGACGAAAGGCTAGCTCGCGAATCTCACTGTTCATTTTCATCAGCTCGAAAATCGCTTTGCGACCGTGATAGCCGATGTCGCCGCAATGCGTGCATCCAACGGCACGATAGGTGCTTTGATTCTGCAGGTCCTTGTCCGTAATCCCAACAAGGCCCAGCAGCCGATGATCCGGCTCCGGGTCGGGCTCCCGGCAGCGTTCGCACAAGAAGCGGATCAGCCGCTGGCCCATGACCGCTTGAACAGCGCTGGCGAGCAAGAACGGCTTCACACCCATATCAAGCAGGCGGGTGATTGCCGAGGGCGCATCATTCGTGTGCAATGTGGAGAAGACTAGGTGGCCGGTGAGCGCGGCCTGAATGGCGATCTCGGCCACCTCGCGATCTCGAATCTCGCCCACCAGCACGATATCCGGAGCTTGGCGCAGCATCGCCCGCAGGATCGCCGAGAAGGTCAACCCGATGCTCTCACGCACCTGGCATTGGTTGATCCCCGTGAAGTTGTATTCGACGGGGTCCTCGGCCGTGATGATCTTGCGGTCCGGACGATTCAACACGTCCATCGCCGAATACAGCGTCGTCGTCTTTCCCGATCCGGTCGGGCCGGTGACCAGAAAGATGCCGTTGGGCCGGCGGATGATCTTGTTGAACTGCTCGAGGGTGTCGGCCTCGAACCCGAGGTTCTGCAAGCCGACCTTCACCGACTCCGAGCGAAGGATCCGCAAGACGATCGACTCACCGTGATAGGCCGGGCAGGCGCTGACCCGGAAATCCACTTGCTCGGCGTCGACCGGCATCATGATTCGGCCGTCTTGAGGGATGCGTTTGTCAGCGATATTCATCCCCGCCATGAGTTTGAGCCTGGCCAGCAGCGAAGATTGCATCCGCTTGGGCAGGTTGTCGCGGACGTGACATACACCATCAATGCGGTACCGCAGCACCACCCGGTCGGCCATGGGCTCAACGTGAATGTCTGAGGCCCGCATGCGGACTGCTTCCACGATCATCCGGTGGACCAGACGGATGATTGGTGCGTCCTCCCCCGCCATGATGTCCACGGAGGTGTCAACCGAGCGATCCATGGTGACATCGACTGACTCGGTCACCAGCGACTCGTCAGAGAACATCCCGGCCGGATTGCCGGAGGTACCATCGATGAACGCCTTGATCGCGCTCTTGGGCGCGATGGCGGTGTCGATTTCGCGGTTGAGCCGGAATCGCAGCAGATCAAGCAACTCCAGATCCATCGGATCGTGGATAATGAGCTTGAGCCGCCCGTTCATGGTCCCTATCGGCAGGACCAGATGCCGCTTCACGAGATCCTCAGGGATCAGCGACAGGTCGATCTGGCTTTGGGCCTCCGGTCGGTCCAGATTGATGTACTCCAGATCGAATTGAGCCGCGAGAGCCTTGGCGATGTCCTCTTCCTTGGTGAAGCCGGCCTCGACCATGGCTTCGCCGACGCGCTTGCCGCTGCCATCGGCAATGCTGAGGGCTTGGCGGACCTGCTGTTCGGTCACAGTGGACCATTCCAGCAGGATCTCGCCTAGTTTCTTGCGTTTGCGGGCCATTTGGTCTCCTGCGGCGTCGGTGTGCGGTGCCCGGGGCAGCCTACCGTCGCCATGACCGCCATCATCTTAGTATTGTCCGGCAAGCGGATGGGTTCAACTATGCTGCTCGACGAACCCGCCCGAGCCGGCCGGGCGTCGCATCATCGCCCCCCCTTACCCCGACAGAACCATGAATGCGGCCCAAGCAACTGCACATCGACTGCTCATCACGGCCGGGGCGACCCACGAGCCGATCGATGAAGTCCGATTCATCGCGAACCGCTCGTCCGGCAGAATGGGCATCGCCCTGGCTGAGGCCGCGATGACCCGAAATATGACTGTAACGTTGTTGCTGGGCCCCACGTTACTGACCGCACCCTGTGGTTCGCAGATGACCACATGGCGGTTCCAGAGCACCGACGATCTGAAGCGCCTGCTCGCCACCCACTGGCCGCAGCACGATGTGCTGTTCATGGCCGCGGCCGTGGCCGACTATCGCCCGGTACAGCCCCAACTGCCCGGCAAACTCCCCCGCCGCAGCCGGCCGTGGACGCTGCAGCTTGAGCCGACGCC
>JAPUKX010000252.1 GCA_027295435.1 Planctomycetota bacterium
CGCTGCTCCACCACCGCCTGGCTCGGCTCGCCAACTCCAAGCGCGGGCGAATCGCGATGAGCGTCAATCCCCGCTTTGCGGTCAGCTGCTCAGATGAGTTGCTCAGCGTCGCCAAAGTCAGGGCATCGGATGGGGCGTTCGTTCAGACACATCTCGCTGAGTCGCGGCGTGAATGTGAACTGGTCGCGGAGCTGTTTCCCAACGATCCGCATTACACGGCCGTGTACGATCGCCACGGATTGCTGACCGATCGGACCTTGCTGGCGCATTGTGTTCATCTGGCCGATGACGAGTGGCGTCTGATTGCCGAGCGCCGCTCGGTGGTTGTCCATTGCCCCACTGCCAACACGTTCCTCCAATCGGGGCTCTTCAATCTTGATGCGGCCCGCAAGCACGGCGTTCGATTGGCTCTGGGCTCGGATGTCGCGGCGGGTCCTGACCTGGCCATGCCGCGGGTTGCTCGGGCAATGATCGAGGTCGCCAAGATGCAGGCGATGACCCGGCAGGCCGGGGCGAAGCCGCATGTACCGAACCCTGCCGAGGCCTGGGATCTCATCACCCGCGGGAATGCCGATGCACTGGGCTGGTCAGACTCCGGCCGGCTGGAAGTCGGCGCAGCCGCCGACCTGTTGGTGCTCAGGGTCGGGTTCGATCTTGACGACTATCTCATCGGCCGGCTGATTTACACCTGGCGTGATGAGTACATCACCCACCGTGTTGTTGACGGCCGGTTGATTGATTTCGACCCATCCGCGTCAGAGCCGGCTCGTCCCCGAGCCGGGCCGGGTCCAGGACAGCCCGACTCTGTCGCTTAGCGATGTCGGGACTACACTGTCGCTCGCATGATCATTCCCCTGCGCACAGATCGACCTCCGAAGCACACGCCCATGGTCACACAGGCGCTGATCGTGGCGAATCTGGTGGTGTATCTTGTCGGCGCCTCCGGGTCGTTCTTCGACCGCTTCGATCCCGAAGCGCTGGCCAGTTTCGGCCACTTCGATCCGCGGGACTTCAAGGTCTGGCAACTGCTCACCTATCAGTTTCTTCACGATCCGCACGGGATCTGGCACATCGCGTTCAACATGCTCTTTCTATGGGTGTTTGGCGCTGCGGTGGAAGACCGCCTCGGGCGGGTCGGCTTCCTCGGGTTCTACCTTGTCGGTGGTGCGGTGGCGGCGCTGGCGCACATGGCGATCACCAAAGCGCCGGTGATCGGGGCAAGCGGCTCGATTGCCGGCGTGACCGGCGCGTTCCTGGCCCTGTTTCCCCGCAGCCGAATCAAGGTGCTGCTGTTCTTCTTCATCATTGGGGTGTACGTGATCCCCAGCCTGTGGTTCATCGGCTTCTACTTCGTGATCGACCTGCTGCGGCAGACCGGAGACTGGCTCGGCCGAGGCGGGAGTAACGTGGCTTACATGGCCCACATCGCCGGGTACCTCTATGGATTCGGTGTCGCGTTCGCACTGCTGGGGGGGAAATTCCTCAAGCGTGAAGAGTTCGACGTGTTCTTCCTGTTCACTCAGGCCCGACGAAGGGCGGCGTTTCGAACCGCAAGCCGGCACGGCCCGGCCGGAATGTGGGACTCCGCACAGGCCGATACCGAAAAGCGCTTGGGCAAACTGGCCGCCCGCGCCGATCCGCCGGGCGAGACCGAGGCCAGTCACGCCCAGCTGCGAGCCCAGATCAACGGCCTGCTTACGTCTGGTGATCTGCCCGCGGCTGCGAAGAAGTACCAGAAGTTGCTCGCCGAGGCGCCCCGCGCCGTGCTCGCCGAACAACACCAGCTCGACATCGCCAACCAGCTCTACGCCAACGGAGTCCACGCCGACGCTGCGAGCGCTTATGAACTGCTGCTGGGCAGTTACCCAACTTCGGCCAAGGCCGATGAAGTGCGGCTGATCCTCGCCTTGATCTACGTCCGTCGGCTCAACCAGCCGCAGCGGGCCCGCGAGCTGATTGAGAAAACCAGGCCCAAGCTGCGCGATCGCACGCAGTCCGCCCTGGCCGATCAACTGCTGGCGGAACTCGGCCCGTGAACAGGTCACCTGCCTTTGGAACGACCCGCATCAAGATTTGCGGCATCACGTCGATCGAGATGGCAGCCGTCGCGGTCGATGCCGGGGCCGAGTCGATCGGCCTGGTCATCGACGTGCCCGATTCGCCGCGATGCCTGACCATCGGCCAGGCTCAGGCAATTGCCCATGCTCTCCCGCCGGCGGTCATGTCGATCGCCGTCTTGCAGGACCCCCCCGACGCGCTGACCGAGCAATGGACGGGGTCATGGGTTCAATTGCACGGCTCCGAAGACGAGGGACTCACTTGCCGATTCGCCCGGACCAAGCACATCATCAGAGGATTTCGATTCGATCCCGAACAGGTGCTTCGCTGGAACGCCTGCCAGGGCGTGGAGGTGTTGTTGATTGACGGCTCAACGGGGGGACAAGGCGATCTGCTGGATCACCAGGCCCTTGCCGAGATGATGCCGCAGATTGAAAAGCCCGTGATTCTGGCCGGGGGCCTGACCGCTGACAATGTTGCCCAGGCGATCCGGACCGTCCATCCATTCGCCGTTGATGTCAGCAGCGGCGTGGAATCGTCGCCCGGCGTGAAGGACGTGGGCCTGATTCGTCGATTCTGTCAAGCCGTACGCGACGCAGACGGCGACGACGGCTCGTAGCAAACTGGTTCAGCTGACCGCTTGCTTCGTCTTACTCACCAGCCGAATACCCTCGATGCGCAGCGCCTTGTCCACGGCCTTGGTCATGTCGTAGAGCGTCAATGCCGCGACGGCAACCCCAACCAGCGCTTCCATTTCCACACCAGTCTTGGCGGTGGTTGAGACGGTGGCTTCGATGCGCAGGCGCTCCGGATCAACGCGCTGAAAGTCGATGCTGGCGACATCAAGCAGAAGTGTATGACACAGCGGGATGAGTTCCCAACAGCGCTTCGCCGCCTGGATGCCGGCGATTCGCGCGGTCGCAAGCGCTTCGCCCTTGGGAAGCTCTCCGGCCTCGAGTTGATTGAGCGTGTTCGATGATG
>JAPUKX010000253.1 GCA_027295435.1 Planctomycetota bacterium
ATCGCCTACGAATCTGGGATGAACCCCATCGGCTCCGCCAGGAAGCGGTTCAACGTCCGCTTCTACATTCTGGCGATGACGTTCCTGGTGTTCGACGTCGAGATCATCTTTCTTTATCCCTGGGCGGTGACGTTCTCCAACCTTGCCCCCAGGAGTCCCGAAGCAGGGCTGTTCCTCGGCCGAATCATGTTCTTCATCGGCACATCGATCGTGGCGTACGTCTACGCCTGGCGTAAGGGTGTCTTCCGCTGGGATTGAGTAGGAAGGCATCGAGGCATCAAGGCAAAGAAAATCCCCCGAAGCAGTGGTGGGGACCGCTTCGGGGGGAGGGAAGAGAAGTCGCCTGTTGGCGGCTTGCGGCTGGGGTGCTGTGACCGTCCTTGAGCACCCCGCCAGGGGGAGAATGCGATGGGAAGCGCCCGTCGGGAGCAGGCCACCCCGTCATTTCCGGGGAGTCGGGTACCGGCTCTATCCTTGTTTGCCCGACCCGTGCAAGTTGATTCCGTCCACTCGCTGACCTCCTTGCCTTGCTGTGTTCGCCTCCCATCGCGTGATCGAAGCCGGTCGGCCCTCGGAGCGCACAGGCCGGCCGGATAAAAGCAGGCTATCGGCCGCCAAAACATCGAGAGATCCGTGTGACGGATCACCCGTTGCGGGGCGGCAATCTTCCTGATGCGAAGCCTTGCTGGTGTGTTCTATGAACATCGAATACGTCATGCCTTGATGCTGACCCGGGTCTTCCTCGTCCCGACAAGTCGGGACTCGTCAGGCCCGGCTTCTGATGCCTTGATGCTTTCCTCTCAACTGCATCCCATCGAGTTCCCGCAATTCATGCACTTGTAGCAGTTGCCGTTGCGT
Source organism: Planctomycetota bacterium (assembly GCA_027295435.1). GTDB lineage: Bacteria > Planctomycetota > Phycisphaerae > Phycisphaerales > SM1A02 > JADFFQ01. Next base: position 859 of record JAPUKX010000253.1, read on the forward strand.
ACGGTGATCGAGCCGCACACGTCACAGGCGGGCGCATCGCCCATGAGCGCGGCGTTCGCACGATCCAAAGGGTTAATGACCGCGACCGCCACCGTCGATGCCGCAGCGATTGCCGCAGTTGTCTGTTCGTTGGTCGCTTGTCCGTCACGAGGCTGTGGTTCGGCGGTGCTCGTGGTGGAAGACGGCCCGTCGATCTGAGCCGGCGGTTGCTGATCGTCGCGCTCTTTGGCGCCGTTGGGAGTCGCACGAATGGTTACAGGTCGGCCACTGTGTGTGCTCGGTTCGATTGCCGACCATGCTCGATTCTGGTCCGCGGGGCTGCTCGGCAAGTTCTGATTGGCTTCGGCCTTCTTGGCGACGGTGCGGCGCTTGGGAATATTCTCCTCTCGGTACCCGGGGAGAAACTCCATGCCCAGCCAACGGAAAATGTAGTCCAGCAAACTCTTGGCGAAGGGGATATCACTGTTGGTGGTCATGCCCATGGGCTCGAACCGTTGGTGGGTGAACTTATTGACCAGGCTTTCGATCGGCACGCCGTATTGAAGCGCCACGCTGATCGCGATGCCCAGGCAGTCCATGAGCCCGCCGATGGTTGAGCCCTCCTTGGCCATGGTGATGAACAGTTCACCGGGACTGCCGTCCGTATACAGGCCGACGGTCAGATAGCCTTCGTGCCCGGCGACGTTGAAGCGATGGGTGATGCTGGCCCGGGTGTCGGGCAGCCGTCGCCGCAGCGGTCGATCAACGATCCGCTCGGTGACGACGGGCGGCGTGTCGCGGGACTCGGAGGATGTCGATGAGATCGACATCGCAGGCGCCGCCTCCACAGCTGCGGTTGACGCTTCCCCCAAGGCTGCCTCCACCGCCTGTGCGTGATTCTCTTCGTCAGTTCGCATTTTCACCTCAGCTTTCGTGCTTAGCGGCTGGCTCAGCTTGCTGCCGTCGCGGTACAGAGCATTGGCTTTCAGTCCCAGCTCCCAGCTCAATCGATAGGCGTCGGCAATGCCCTCAACGGCAGCGTTGGCGGGAAGGTTGATCGTCTTGGAGATCGCCCCGCTGATAAACGGCTGCGCCGCCGCCATCATCCGAATGTGGCCGGTGGCGGCGATGAACCGCTTGCCGAGCTTCCCGCAGGTGCTGGCGCAGTCGAACACCGGCAGGTGCTCTGGTCTCAAATGCGGCGCGCTTTCAACTGTCTGGGTGCCGCAGACCGCCTGGTTCAGCGCGTCGATCTGCTCGCCGCTCAGCCCCAGCGCGCGAAGCCCGTTGAACGAACCATCGCCTCGGGCCTTTTGAGTATCAATCCCCAGCGACGCCAGCACATGCTCAGGCATCGACCAGGCCGTAAACGCAAAGCCAAGTTCAAACACCGCAGGCAAATGGTTCTCCAGTTGGACCAGTTCCTGCGAGCGATAGCCGCGGTCGGCGAGGAACTCGCGGAACGTCATGCCCGCGTGCGGACCGTCCTTGGGCATGGGTGTGTCCAAGCTCAACGTGCCCATGACGTAGGTGAGGATGTCGTCAAGTTGCTCTGTTTCGTAGCCGAGTGCCCGCAACGCCGGCCGAAGCGACTGGTTGGCGATCTTGAAATACCCGCCCCCGGCCAGCTTCTTGAACTTGGTCAGGGCGAAATCCGGCTCTCCCCCGGTCGTGTCGCAGTCCATCAACAAGCCGATCGTTCCGGTGGGAGCGATGACCGTGGTCTGGGCGTTGCGGTATCCGAACTTCTCGCCGAGCTGAAGCGCGTCGTCCCAGGCCAGCGTCGCTCGATTGAGCAGTTCCTCGGCGTTGGCGATGTTGCTTCGGCCGGCGCGGAGAAGATCGCGGTCGATCGGGACGGGCCTGATCGGCAACCCTTCATAGTCATCGGAATCGCGCCGGACGCCATACGCAGCCCGGCGGTGGTTGCGGATCACCCGCAGCATCGGCTCACGATTCTCGGCGAAGCCGGGGAACGGTTGCAGTTGCCTGGCCATTTCGGCGCTGGTGGCGTATGCCCGGCCGGTGAGCGTGGCCGTAATCGCGCCGCACAGGGCCCGCGCCTCATCGCTGTCATACGGAATGCCCGCCTGCATCAGCATCGCCCCGAGATTGGCATAGCCCAGCCCCAGAGTACGGAACCGCCAGCTTTGCTCGGCGATCTCCTTGGACGGGTAGCACGCCATGAGCACCGAGATCTCCAGCACGATCGTCCACAGTCGAATCGCGTGCTCGAATCCATCCACGTCAAAGGTGCGCCGCTCGGCGTCGTAGAACTTGATCAGGTTGATCGACGCCAGGTTGCAGGCGGTGTTGTCCAGGAACATGTACTCGCTGCACGGGTTCGACGCGTTGATCCGCCCGGAGGCGGGGCAGGTGTGCCAGGCGTTGATGGTCGTGTCGTACTGCACGCCGGGGTCCGCGCACCGCCAGGCGGCAAAGCAGATCTGCTCCCAGAGCTCGCGGGCCTTCATCGTCTTGGCGATCCGCCCGTCGGTGCGGCGGATGAGGTTCCAGTCGCTGTCAGCGTCCAGCGCGGCGAAGAACGAGTCGGGCAGGCGGACGGAGTTGTTGGAGTTTTGTCCCGAGACGGTGAGGTACGCCTCGCCGTTGAAGTCGTAGCCCAGCACCAGGCCGGTCTTCTCGGCGAGCTTCTGCTGCTCCGGGGGCAGGTGCTTGAGACCCTCGACCATCGCGGCGACCTTGAGCTCTTCGCGCACCTTCCAGTTGACGAAGGCTTCGATGTCGGGGTGGTCGACATTGAGGCAGACCATCTTGGCGGCCCGGCGGGTGGTTCCGCCGGACTTGATCGCGCCTGCGGCGCGGTCGCCGATTCTCAGAAAGCTCATCAGGCCGGAGCTTTTGCCCCCGCCTGAGAGCGGCTCGTTCTCTCCGCGCAGGGACGAGAAGTTGGTGCCGGTGCCGGAGCCGTACTTGAACAGGCGAGCCTCGCGCACCCACACATCCATGATCCCGCCTTGCGAGACCAGATCGTCGCGGATCGACTGGATGAAGCACGCGTGCGGCTGAGGGTGGCTGTAGGCGTCCAGCGCGGGCTTCGCCTCGCCGGTGGCGGGATCGGGCACCCAATGCCCCTGGGCCGGGCCGGTGATCCCGTACGCCCAGTTCAGCCCGGTGTTGAACCACTGCGGGCTGTTGGGCGCTGCCATCTGGTCAAGCAGCATGTGCGCCAGCTCGTCATAGAACGCTTCGGCATCATCGGCTGAGTCGAAGTAGCCGTATTGCTCGCCCCAATGACGCCAGCACCCGGCCATGCGGTGAATCACCTGCTGGGCGGACCGCTCGGCAGAGGTGATGAGGTTGCCCTTCTCATCAAGCTTCGGCGTCCCATCGTCGTTGAACTGAGGCACGCCCGCCTTGCGGAAGTACTTGCTGACCATGATGTCCGTAGCCAGTTGCGACCACCGCTTGGGCGTTTCGACATCGTGCATCTCGAAGACGACCTTGCCATCGGCGCCGGTGATGCGGCTGGTCCGCTTGTCCCACTCGACAGCGGCGAAGACGTCCTGACCTGGCTTGGTAAATCGGCGGGTGATCTTCATTGGCTACCTCAAAGCGTCCGTGCGTGCTTTTGATCTGAGCCGTCGTAGCTCAGGTGATATCTCTTGTAGTGTCCGTTCCGCGGACCGTTTCCTAGTTACTCCTCGATCTCACTGGTCCGCACAGCAGACCCTACGAGGTGGCTCCAGCACGACGATTCCTTCCGATGCGCCACGCGAAGTCGATCGAGGGTACTTTCGACTTTGCGATTTCTAGTAGCTCCAGGACGCACGATCGATGACCATCAGCGTCAGTCAAGTCGCCCAGATCTAGGCCGCTGAAGCGGTAGGTCCAGATTTCAATGTCACATACCCAGAAACTGATTCGCCGGACGCTGGCGTCTTCCCAAACGTCTTCAACGATGTCGAACGAGTGGTCCTGATCGATAGCCGCTTCGTTCTTGCTCCCTAGCAAGGGGAATTCCCGAAACGTGATGTGCGCGTCGCTAATCGCGTGATCGATCGCCATAGGATTCAATCCACCCTCGGTAACGTCAGTCCTCTCTGATCCTGATACTTCCCGCCTTTGTCGGCGTATGAGACCGAACACACGCGGTCGGCTTTGAGGAAGATGATCTGGGCGATGCCTTCGCTGGAGTAAATCTTGGCCGGAAGTGGCGTGGTGTTGGAGATCTCCAACGTCACCTTGCCACGCCACTCCGGCTCAAGGGGAGTTACGTTCACAATGATCCCGCAGCGGGCGTAGGTCGATTTGCCCACGCAGATTGCCAGCATGTC
>JAPUKX010000254.1 GCA_027295435.1 Planctomycetota bacterium
TTCTCAAAATATACCGAACAGACCCTTGACAGAGCCGATGATGTGGTCATCCTATCACATACCGAACATTGACCACAATCGAGGGTCCAGCTATGGTGTCTACGCTCACCGGTCGCAACACAACAACCACCAGAAACGGAAAGGTCAGCCGAGGTATGGCCAAGGGCGTCACCGACGAGAAGTCACGCGTCGCGTCCCTGGAGCGGGCGCTCAGCCAGATCGAGAGCAGCTTCGGCAAGGGGGCGATCATGCGGCTTGATGAGGAGGCGAGCAACCTGATCCCGGCTATTTCGACCGGGGCGCTGAGTCTGGACCTCGCCCTCGGTGGCCGGGGGTTGCCCCGGGGGCGGTGCGCAGAGATCTTCGGCCCGGAGGCGTCGGGCAAAACGACACTGGCGCTGACGGTGGTGGCGAACGCTCAGAAGGACGGCGGGGTGGCCGCGTTCATCGATGCCGAACACGCGCTTGACCCCAGCTGGGTCAAGCTGCTCGGCGTGAACCTTGAGGAATTGCTCGTCTCCCAGCCGGATACAGGGGAGCAGGCCTTGGAGATCTGCGAGCTGCTGGTGCGCTCCAATGCCGTGGACGTGATCGTGATCGATTCCGTCGCCGCGTTGATTCCCCGAGCGGAGATCGAGGGCGACATGGGCGCCGCTCATGTCGGCCTGCAGGCGAGGCTCATGAGCCAGGCCCTTCGCAAGCTCACCGGCGCCATCGCCAAGAGCCAGTGCGTGGTCATCTTCATCAACCAGCTCCGCGAGAAGATCGGCGTGATGTTCGGCTCACCGGAGACCACGCCGGGTGGTCGGGCGTTGAAGTTCTACGCCTCGGTGCGGATCGACATTCGCCGTATCGGCGCGATCAAGGATGGTGATCGCAACGTGGGCAATCACGTCCGGGCTCGGGTGGTGAAGAACAAAGTCGCCCCGCCGTTCCGTGATGCGGAGTTCGACATCATGTTCGATGAGGGGATCAGCGTCTCCGGTGACCTACTGGATCTGGCCGTCGCAGATGGCGTCGTCGTCAAGTCCGGCTCGTGGTTTAGCTACGGCGATCTTCGACTCGGCCAGGGTCGGGAGAATGCTAAGGCGTTCATTCGTGACCATGCCGACCTGTCCAGCGAGATTCGACAGGCTGTATTGGCCAAGCGGGGGTTGACGCCGGCGGCCAGTGTGCCCAAAGAGTCCCCCGAGCCGAAGCCGCAGTCGCAGCCACAGCCGCAGCCGCAGCCGCAGCGGGCCTAACACGGCCGGCTCCGGCATCGGGCCCCTGCGCGACTCACGGAGGCACGACCTTGCGGCTCAAGATCACGAATGCGCCCAAGCAGCGCGCCGATGGTGGGACGGCGTGCTGCTCGTGCTGGCGGCGGGCGTCATCGCTTTCATTGCCTAGGCGCGCGGGTATGATCTGGCCCGCTCAGTTGCGGCTGTGGCGAAATTGGCAGACGCGCTAGATTCAGGTTCTAGTGGGAGTAATATCCCGTGGAGGTTCGAGTCCTCTCAGCCGCATTCAAACCTTCTTGTTGCACAGTAGTTCTCCGCGGTACGATCAAAGCCCACGGCGTGCACGCCGTGGGCTTCTTCACTGGTACATGATGTGAGCCGAGGGTGACCAAGCGAAGCTGGTTGAACAAGGAAGTCTTTGGCTGGGCGATGTTCGACTTCGCCAACCAGGCGTTCACCCTGGTGATCCTCACGACGATGTTCCACCTGTACTTCGTGAACCACATTGTGGTCGGCGATGAATCGCGCGGTCGCCAACTCTGGGCCACATCGGGGATCATCGCACTGCTCATGGTGATCGTGGTCTCTCCGCTCATCGGAGCGCTAGCGGACTTCTCCGGCGCGAAAAAAAGGCTGCTGTTCGTCACGTACGTCGTGTCGGTGACGCTGACGGCGTCCTTGGGACTGGTGGCGCCGGGTCAGGTCGCGGCTGCCATGGTCCTTTTCGTCGTTGGCTACGGCTTCTATGCGGTCGGTGAGAACTTCATGGCCGCGTTCCTTCCCGAGCTTGCCCGCCATGACGACATGGGCAAGGTCTCCGCCTTCGGATTCACGCTGGGATACACCGGCGGATTGTCCTGCCTCGCCGGGGCTGCGGTGATCACGAGCATCTGGGATGGGCCGACCGGCTATCGGTTGGTTTGCCTCTGGGCCGGCATCTTCTTTCTGTTTGCGGCCCTTCCAACATTCATCCTGCTGCGCGAGCGTAAGCAGCGCGAAATTATGCCCCCCGGCCAGACCATGGTCACCATCGGATTCCATCGTCTCGCCGGCACGTTCCGATCGATCCGACAGTACCGGCAGCTCTTTCGCTTCCTCGGGATCATGACGTTCTACCTCGCCGGCATGCAGATCGTGATCTGGTTCGCCGGGTCAATCGCGAAGAACATCTTTGGTTTCGGCGAGGCACAACTGGCCATCTACATCTTGATTCTGACGGTGACCGCGATTATCGGGGCCTTCGTGACCGGGCGGTTCCAGGACCGCATCGGTACGCGCCGAACGATCATCTTGGCCCTGATCCTTTGGCTGGCAGTCATGAGCGCCATGCTCTTTGTCAACGCACAGATGCGGTTCATGTTCTGGGTGCTGGGCAGCGGCGTCGGCTTCGGGATGGGCATGCTCGGGACCTCGACCCGCGCGATGGTGGGGCTTTTCAGCCCCCCGCACAAGGCGGCGGAGTTCTTCGGCTTCTACGGGTTGGGCACGAAGGTTGCCGCGATCCTCGGCCTGACCCTTAGTATCCTGGCTGAGAAAGTGTTTGGGGGCGACTACAACCTGGTGGTCGCCTCCAGCGGAATCTTCTTCCTGGTCGGGCTCGTGCTGATGTTCAGCGTCAATGAGCGGGCCGGCCGGATCGCCGCCACCCGGGCAGCGAGGGAGTATAGCCGCCAACACCATGACTACGCCGGCGAGATCGTCGACGACGAGAACCGCAGCACGGAATGATCGGCCCGCAGCACTCGGTTTGCTTGCCAACACAACATGCGCCTAATGTTCCGGCAGGACCGATGGAGTTCATTTACCTGGATCACAACGCTACGACGAAGCCGGCTGAGGAAGTCGTGGCGGCGATGATCGAGGCCCTGCGCGAAGGATGGGCCAACCCCTCCAGCATGCACCGGCCGGGCCAGGCCGTCCGCCGACAGGTCGAGTTGGCCCGCGAGTCAGTGTGCGATCTGATCGGCTGCCGCGATCGTGAGCTGGTGTTTACCTCCGGCGGAACGGAGGCGGCGAATCTGGCTATTGGCGGGTCGCTGGCCGCCCAGTCGCAGCGCAACGTGCTCGTGACCTCCCGGCTCGAACACAGCACGGTGCGGGAACCTGCTGAGACGCTCGAGCGGCGCGGCACCGACGTGGTCTGGCTGGCCAATGACGGTAACGGCATCATTGACTTGGATAAGCTGCGAAGATTGCTTGCCCACCGGGCGGAGGAGATCGCGCTGGTCTCGATCATGTGGGCGAACAACGAAACCGGCATCATTCAGCCGATCGAGGAGGTCGGCCGGCTCTGCCGGGAGCACGGCGTGCGCTTTCACACCGACGCCACGCAGTGGGTGGGCAAGATGCCGACGGACGTGTCGTCGATGCCTGTCGATATGCTGAGCTTTTCCGCGCACAAGTTCCACGGGCCCAAGGGCATCGGCGCGCTGTACGTTCGTAGCGGAGTGCGGATCGAGCCGCAGCTCATCGGCGGGCCGCAGGAACGGGAGCGCCGCGGTGGCACCGAGAACGTGCCGGGCATCATCGGGCTC
>JAPUKX010000255.1 GCA_027295435.1 Planctomycetota bacterium
AGCATCAGCAACGATCCGAACGGCCGCCGTCGCATCCTCTTCGTCGGCGCAGATGGGAAGCGAAAGTCGATCCGGCTCGGCAAGGTGTCGCTGCGATACGCCGAATCGGTCAAGGTGAAGGTGGAAGACCTGGTTTCCGCCAGCATCACGGGTCACGCCCCAGCCGACGAAACTACGCGCTGGCTAGGCAACCTGGATGCATCCCTGTACGACAAACTGGCGCGCGTGGGCCTGACCGAGCCGCGAGAATCGGCGACGCTTGGCGAGTTCACCCGCAACTACATCGACAGCCGATGCGACGTGAAGCCGGGGACCATCAGGAACCTTGAGCAATGCCGAGCGTACCTGCTCGAATGCTTCGATGAAGCCCGTCCGCTTCGCGCCTTCACTGCCGGTGATGCCGAAGATTTCCGACTACACATGGTCCGCACCGGCCGGGCGGACAATACAACCCGGCGCGCGATAGGCCGTGCGCGTCAGTTCTTTACGGCGGCGAAGCGCCGTGGGCTGATCCAAGAGAATCCCTTCGAGGGCATCCCGGCGTCCGTTCGCGCGAATACCGAGCGCTTCTACTTCATCAGCCGACGCGAGGCCCAGCGGGTCTTGGACGCCTGCCCTGATGGGCAGTGGCGTCTGATCTTCGCCTTGGCCCGCTTCGGCGGCCTGCGCTGCCCGTCCGAAGTACTCGCCCTGACTTGGGATGATGTGAACTGGGAGCGGAACCGCATCCGTGTCCCCAGCCCGAAGACGGAGCACAACGAAGGGGGCGGCAGCCGGATCATTCCGCTGTTCCCGGAGTTGCGGCCACACCTGCTAGAAGCATTCGACGAAGCCGAGCCGGGAACGCAATACGTCATCACACGCTGCCGCGACAGCCGGACGAACTTGCGGACACAGATGCACCGGATCATCCGCCGGGCCGGCCTGGAGCCGTGGCCGAAGACGTTCCAGAACCTTCGCAGCACGCGGGAGACGGAGCTAGCCGAGCAGTTCCCGATGCACGTGGTCTGCAAGTGGATCGGCAACAGCCAGCCAGTGGCCGCTCAGCACTACCTGCAACTGACCGATGAGCACTTCGAGCGGGCCGTCGAGCCCGCAGGGGTAGGGGCCACACGGGCGGCGCAGAATGCGGCGCAGCAACCGCACGAAGCCACCGGAAATGACGCGAAGCCCACGCCGTCCGCTGATCCCGGAAGCCCTGTTTCTTCCGATGATTTCAGCGGAGTTCCCGCGATTGCGGGATACTTCACTGACAAGATAGTACCCCGTAGGGGATTCGAACCCCTGTTACCAGGATGAGAACCTGGCGTCCTAGGCCTCTAGACGAACGGGGCGACGAAGTCTTCTCAAAGCAAGTGGTTAGACTACGTCAACACCTTGTGAGGTCAAGTGGATACAAATCACTCAAGGCGTGGATGGGCATGACTTGCGGATACCTATTGGGCGGTTGATTCTCGCTGAGTTTGCCATAGCATGACCCGGCAAAGCTCAGGTTCTCCGGCAGCGCGAAAGCGCTGCTGATGGAGTTTCCATCATGCTCCCCAAGGCCCCTGCTCGTTCGGGCCAGGTCGGCTTTCTTTTCGTGCCGCCGTATCGCGTCCAGGGCATTAGCATTGCCGGCGAGCAGACAATCGTGCAGATCCCCGAGCTGGACGTCGCGTTCGATATCGGGATGTGTCCGCGCATCGCGCTGAGCTCGCCGTATGTCGCCCTGACCCATGGTCACATGGATCACGTCGGGGGGCTGCCATACTACTTCAGTCAGCGAGCATTCCAGCGAATGGGCACGGGAAAGTGCGTCTGCCACGCCCGGCTGGCCAATGCTCTACACACGATGATGCAGAGCTGGGAGGCGCTGGAGGGCCAGCGAACACCATACGAACTCATCCCCCTGGAGGCGGATCAGCAGGTTGAGGTCAAGAACAACATCTTCCTGCGGGCCATCGAGGTCAGCCATGCGATGGGGGCCATGGGCTACGCGCTGATCGAGCGGCGCAGCAAGCTCAAGACAGAGTATCTAGACTACCCTCAGGAACGGCTGCGGGAGCTCAAAGGGAGCGGCGTCCAGATCACCCGATCACTTGAAATCCCGCTGGTCGCGTACACCGGCGATACGGAACTCGGCCCATATCTCTTCCGGGATGAATTTGCCGCGGCGAAGATCGTCATCTGTGAATGCACTTTCTTCGAACCGGACCACGAACGGCGGGCCCGGGTGGGTAAACACTTGCACCTTCAAGACCTAGCGAAGTTGCTCAAGGTCTGGCAGGCCGAGGCGGTCATCCTCGTGCATCTGTCACGCAGGACAAACCTTGCCGAGGCCCACGATCTGTTGATCTCCACGGTCGGCGAAGAGGAATCTGCGCGAATTCACTTCCTGATGGACCACCGCGCGAACCGCCAACGGTACGAACGACAACAGGTTGAAGTGAACGCCTAGCGTGTCGGCGGCGACGTGTCCTGAAAAACTTCAGTCGGCCGGTTGACGGCCTCGGCGCATCGCCGTAGGTTTCGCATCGGATGTAGCGCACGCGCATCCGATGAACGAAACTTGATCAGCTGGTGGGCTTCGCTGGAGCGGTCAGCGCAGAAAACGAAACGTCGGGCAAGTCCCCGGGAGGCAGGACCGATGGGGCAAGCGGACCCGCATGCGTGGGGTGCCATCCTCGCGCAGTTGCGAGTTACCAACCCAACCACGTGGCGCCGATGGTTCGAGGACATCGAGCCACTGGAGCTCGCGGCTGGGACACTCAAGCTGCTGGTGCGAGAACCTGTACAGTTGAAATACTTGCAGCACCGCTGCAAGCAGCAATTCACGGAAGCTGCCCAGGCGGTCATGGAGCTGCTGGTGGCGGTGCGGTTTGTCGGCGAGGCGGACCTCGAACAACCCGTTGCAGCCCGGCCCAGCGACGGGGCTACTGCGGTAGCACACTATCCGCTCTCCCACCAACCTCAATGCGAGGGGTTTGATGACGAGATGCTCATCTGCCCTGACTATTTGTTTGAGAACTTTGTGGTCGGTCCGGGCAACGAGTTGGCCCACGCCGCAGCCATCGCTATCGCCCGCAAACCCGGGTGTGTGTACAACCCATTCTTCATTCACGGAGGTGTTGGGCTCGGCAAGACCCACCTGCTGCAAGCCATCTGCCAAGCGGCTATGTATGGTAGCCCGGACTTTCGAATCTACTACACTTCGTGCGACGGGTTCATCAACCAGTTCGTCGGGGCCGTCGGAGCTGGGCGGATGGACGACTTCCGGCATCGCTACCGTCACGTCGAGATGCTTGTGATCGATGACATCCACGGATTATCGACTCGGGAGCGGACGCAGGAGGAGTTCTTCCACACCTTCAACAGCCTCTACCAAGCCGGTAAACAAATCGTACTGAGCTCCGATGCCGCCCCAAACGAGATCCCAGCGCTCGAGGAGCGACTCACCAGCCGGTTCAACTGTGGGTTGGTGGCTGAAATCCAAAGGCCCGCCTTCGAAACACGGATCGCGATCCTCAAGACTAAAGCCGCGCTGCGCAGGATTACCCTATCCAATGACGTCGCCAGCTACCTCGCGGCAAAGATCGATACCAACGTCCGGGAGCTCGAGGGCGCAATCACCACGATGCAGGGTCTTGCCGCTATCAACAATGGGCCTCTGGACCTTGAGCTCGCTAAACGGGCCGTTGGTGAGAAAAACGGCTCCCGTGACACACAACTGCCAAGCATCCAGGACATTGTTGACACGGTCACGAGCCATTACGGCGTCAAGCTCAGTGATCTACTGTCGAAGCGCCGCCACCGATCCATCGCGATGCCTCGCCAAGTCTGCATGTGGCTGGCTCGCAAGCACACTCGCTACAGCCTCCAGGAGATCGGTGGATACTTCGGGGGCAGAGATCACACGACTGTCATGCATGCAGTCAAAGCCGTCGATATGAAGCGTGGTAGAGATTCCACGATCGACCAGGATGTGACTCAAGTCGAGCAACAGCTCCTTGCACCATAGACGTTGCTTCAACAGCAGTCGATCCATACCTACAAGCACCACCTGCAGGCCCCACAAGAATGTGGAACGCCTGCCGCCTGCCGCTGAATAAGTCTGGTTCTCACGTCGGTACGCGCTTGGAGCGCCCGGCAATCCATCCTGCCCGCCGCCATTCAAGCTCAGCAACAGGCACCCAGCGCCCCCTTGCGACAGTGAACTGACAAGCTCTAAACACAGCAGAATCACTCCTACCCCTTTGATGTCTTGTACTTATGAGAACATCCAGTCTAAATCCACAATGAGACAACGCTCACCTCGAGTAGGGTGAAGGATATTTATTACCTATTAAAGAGTAGTGATCCGAATACCGCTGGGCCCGCGCTTTGTGGGCGTCTTGTCCATGTCATCGGTGGCCCTTCGCAGGCCCGTTCGGTTATTCGAAGGCTCTCGCACACACAGCCGGTTGAAGATACGTTGGCACTTGGGGCAGAATATGGTCGTCCGCTGGATCACCTTGATTGAATGAAGTTGTCGGCCGCAGCGGAAGCAGGGCTGCAATGGTCGCCCATAGACCTGGTGGTACTTGGCAAAGCTGCCGGGCCGGCCGTGACCGTCAATGTAGTCATGCGTGGTGGAACCACCTGCGGCGATTGCGTGGCGGAGAATGGAATGGATTGTGTGGGCCAGGGTGCGATAGTCCATCGTGGAGATCGAGTTGGAGATCGAGAGCGGGTGGATCTGAGCGGCAAAAAGGATTTCGTCAGCATAGATATTGCCGATCCCTGCCACGACGTGCTGGTCGAGGAGAGCGGCTTTGATAGGGCGACGCGTCTGGCAGAGGCGGCGTCTGAGCGTTTGCGTACCTATCGACAAGGCGTCCGGGCCCAGGCGCGACCATCGTGTGGCGTGCAGTGCCTTGGTGGATGGGAAGGTCCAGAGGCCGCCGAAGCGGCGGGGGTCGCGGAAGACCAACCGGCCGGAGATTGTCGGTGAGTCGATCCACCAGATACAGTGCACGTGGTCGCGGCGCTGAAGGTGAAGACGTGAAGGCTGGTACCAAAGCTGGCCGGACATGCCCAGATGCACACAGATCAAGGGCCCGGTGCCTGAGTTGATCGTCAATTCCTTGCCGTGCCGAGTAAGCGATTCGATTGTGTTGCCGAGCAGGAGATCTCTGCGCTTGGTCCGGTGGTAGGAGCCGTCGCAGGTGAAGCTGTGGGCGACATCGCGCCGTAGCAGACGCACCTGCCGGACCCGAGCACCAATGAGCACCGGCTCTAGAGACTGTCTTAGATGCTCTATCTCCGGTAGCTCGGGCAACAGCTACGCATCCAGCCTAGAAACAGTTGAGGTGATGTCACAGACTGCCGAGAGGACAAGGAAGCAGCGGGAGTATACTCAAAGTGGCCGTGGGAGCTTGGCAGCGAATCGCAGCCCAGAGCAATCCATCACGGGAGGTTGGTGATGCCCGACCCGTTGACATCGAAATCCCCGATCCCTGCAAATGATCCAGAAAGCGCTTCTCGCGAGGTCAACGACGCCTACCAGCTTATCACGAACGAGGTGCACAAGGTCATCGTCGCGCAGGATCAAGTGCTTGATGAACTCCTGATGGCCATGTTCTGTGGGGGGCACGCCCTGGTTGTGGGTGTGCCCGGGCTGGCCAAGACCCTCCTGATCTCCACGATCGCTCGAACGCTGAGCCTGGGCTTCTCACGCATTCAGTTCACGCCGGACCTCATGCCGTCGGATATGACCGGCACCGAGGTGATCGAGGAGGACAAGACGTCTGGAACGAGGGAGTTGCGTTTTGTGAAGGGCCCGATCTTCTCGAATGTGATTCTGGCGGACGAGATCAACCGCACGCCGCCCAAGACGCAGGCCGCCATGCTGGAGGCGATGCAGGAGCGGCAGGTCACCGCCGGTGGTGTACGGCATCTGCTTCCGAAACCCTTCTTTGTCCTCGCCACGCAGAATCCGATCGAACAGGAAGGCACATATCCGTTGCCGGAGGCTCAGCTTGATCGATTCATGTTCAATGTCAGGATGGACTACCCCAGTGAGGAGGAGGAGCTTCAAGTGGTCAAGCAGACCACGGCGGGCCAGGAGCAGCAGGTCAAGCCGGTCTTGACGGGCGAGGATGTGATACGGGTTCAGAACCTCGTTCGGCAGGTTCCGATTGCTGATCACGTTATACGGTATGTGCTGCGGCTTGTGCGCGCGACGCGGATTCGCGAAGCGAGCAAGAAGCCGGAGGTGGTTCAGAACTACGTCAGTTGGGGAGCCGGCCCCAGGGCGAGCCAGTACATCGTTCTGGGCGCGAAGGCCAAGGCGATCCTGTCCGGAGCAACCCATGTCATGCCTCAGCACATCGCCGCGGTGGCGCTGCCGGTCATGCGACATCGCATCATCACCAATTTCAACGCTGAGGCCGACGGCGTGACCACCGACGACATCATCAGCGATCTTCTCGGTCGAATTCCCGTGGATAGCAGCGATGAGGCCACCCAGCGGCAGATGGACGCGGTGATGCGACCGTAGGCGATCCTCCAAACGGCGGTCGCGACGCTGAAGGATCCCTCCATGGCAGAGACCAAGAACATTCGAGCTGAGCAGTATCTAGCTCCTGAAACGCTTGCGCAGCTTTCGCCGTTTGAGCTGCGGGCGAAGATGATCGTCGAGGGGGTGATGAGCGGCACCCACCGCTCCCCGTACCAGGGCATGGCGGTCGAATTCGCCGAGCACCGCCAGTACGTCGCGGGCGATGATCTGAGGCACCTGGACTGGAAGGTGTACGGCCGGTCGGACAAGCTGTACATCAAGCAGTACCAGCAGGAGACGACCCTCGACGTAGTCCTGCTTGTGGATGCCTCGGCGTCCATGAGCTACGGGTCGTTGGCGGTGAAGAGCGGATGGGGGGGCACCACAGCCAGCCGCCGCCGCACGGTATGGACGAAGTACGATCACGCGACCGCGGTTGCTGCCGCAATCGCCTATCTGTGTCTGCATCAGCAGGATCGCATAGGCCTGGTGGTGTTCGCCGACGAGATTCGAACCATCGTGGGTCGTAGCGGCACCCGTCCGCAGTGGAGGCGGATTGTCAACGCTCTTAGCGGTGAGCCGGTCGAAGCGACAACAAACTTAGCCAAGGTGACCGATCAGGTGGTCTCCAAAATCAGCAACCGTGCGCTGTTCGTGATCATTTCGGACCTGTTCGACGACCTGGAGTCGATCCGCCAGGCGCTTGCGCGGTTTCGACACCGCCGCCACGATGTCATCGTGCTTCAGACGCTCGACCGGGAGGAGATGAGGTTCAGGTTTTCTCAACCGGCGCCGTTCGAAGGGCTGGAGGGCGAGGGGAAAGTGCGTATCGATCCACGAGCACTGCGCACCGGTTACCTTGAGGCGTTGTCGAATCACATCGACGCCGTGAGCAGGATCGCGCTGGGGTTCGGATTCGACTATCACCGCCTCGACACGCACGAGTCGGTTGGGCCGGCGCTGACCCACCTGCTTGCGCGCCGCAATGTGCAGAGCAAGCGGAGCAAAGCCGGATGAAGCGCGACGCCGTCAGCCATGATGTTCGGGGTTTGCGATCGGTGAGGTCGGTCTGTCTGGGCTCGGAAGTCCGCCGATGACATTCGTAACGATAAGTCTGGCCATCGCCGGGGCCGCCTCGGTAATCGTACCCATTCTCATCCACCTGCTCAGCCGGCAACGGCGAAGACCGGTCCGGTGGGGGGCTATGAGATTTCTTATCGAAGCGCTGCGCAAGCACCGCCGCCGGCTTCAACTGGAGCAGTTGCTGCTGCTGGCGGTGCGGTGTTTGATCCTCCTTGTTCTGGGTGCGGCGCTGGCCCGGCCGAGCCTCGACGCGGCCGGAATCTTCGAGACCGGCGGGTCGAGGGCCGTATTCATCGTGATCGATAACGGCTTGGCTTCCGGGGTCCGTCTGGATTCAGCTGGTGAGGTCGCTCGAACTGCTTTGGACCGGTCCGTTGAACAGGCGATTGATCTGATCAAGTCGCTGGGCCCGGGCGATGTCGTCGGTGTGGTGACCGCCGCCCGTCCCGCCAACGGGATGGTCATTCCACCATCCAGCGATCATGCGGCGATTATTGACCTGCTTCGGTCGATCGAACCGGCGGAGGCCCCGACCGATCTAGCCGCTGCTTTGCCCCTGCTCCGCTCGGCCTTGGATGAGCTGGAACCACAGCGAGAGTCGCCAGTCGTCTACCTGCTCAGTGATTTCCGCCGCGGGTCGGTGCCGCTTGATCGTTCGTTGCCGTCGGTGCCCGTTGATGTCGGCAGCGCCACGATGCTTCTGGCCGCCCCGGCCGCGCAGACCATCGCTCCAAATGTGCAGGTTGCTTCAATCAAGCCGATGCGCGGCCTGATTCTGTCACCGGGCTACGAGGGATCCGGGCAGGTCACCGTCCGGCTTTCCCGATCCGGGGGCGAGTTGGGGCGCGACGTCACCCAGGTGCGACTGATCGGAGAGGGCCTGCCGCTGATTGACCCGAAGGTTGTGCACTGGGAGCCGGGCCAATCGCTCGCCCGAGTGGACTTCGTTATGGACCTGGCGGCAGGCGTTGACGGGGCGCTGGCGCTCACCGCGGAGATTGACCACGACACGCTGATCGCCGACAACCGGCGGCACATTGTGCTGCCGGCTCGGCGGCAGATTCGCGTACTGTTGATCGATCGGCGAGGCTTCGGATCGGAGCCGAACCTTGATCGTCTCGGAGCGGGTCAGTGGATTCGGCGTGCGCTGCAGCCGTCCGATCAGAGTCCCATGGACGTTGTGGAGATTGATCCGGTTGCGCTCGAGTCGGTGGATGTACGCGGTGTTGATGCAGCTGTGTTGCCTCGGCCCGACCTGATCAGCGACCGGGGCTGGCCGATCCTGCGGTCGTTCGTGGATGGCGGGGGACTTCTGATCGTGATGCCGCCCGCAGAAAGCATTGTCCACCAATGGACCGACCGCTTCGTCGGGAGCATGAGCTTGCCGTGGCGAATTATGTTGGAGGTCGTCGAACATGAATCCGGGCTCGGGCTGGCTGAGGAGCAGCCGGCGTCGGAGCTGCTGCGCTTGCTGTGGGGCGACCTCAAGGAGCTGCTTCGACCTGTGTTGGCCTATCGCGTGCTCCCGGTTGATGACGCCCAGACGCAGGCGCAGCATGTATTGCGATTTGCCGATGGATCGCCCATGGTGATTGTCTCCGGCCCGCCGGCCCAGGTGCCGCAGGATTCACCTTCCGGGCCGGACGCATCGGCCTCGCACGGCATGGTCGTCTATCTGGCTGTCGCGCCGGTGTTCGGCAGCTCGCCGCAGCAGGGATGGACGACCCTGCCCACCAAGCCGTTGATGGTGCCGCTGTTCCATGAGTTGATCCGCCAGGGGGTGGGTTTGATTCGCACCTCGCAGCAATATAGCGCCGGCGAGCGACCGGGGCTTGGCCTTACCATGTCCGCAGCGGTGCTGGTCGGCCCTCACGGCAAGACGATCTCGATCGACCCCGCCGGGCGACCCAGCCAGCCGCTGGACCGGTCGGGACTCTACGGCATCTTTGACCACGCGATGCAGCGGATCGGAACGGTTGCGGTCAACGTCGAACCTGCTTCGGGGCGGACCGATCCTCAGAACCAGGCCGCGGTGCTCGAATGGCTGGGGAAGTCCGGGTCGTGGAAGACCTTCGACCCCGCTGATCCCGCAGCGGCCCTGCGAACCGTCGAGACCGGCTCACCATTGGCCGGGTTCCTTCTGCTTGTGGTCCTGGCGCTGGTCGTGATCGAAACCGGATTGGCGCGCTGGTTCAGCCACGCGTTGCCGGCCGGGCGCTCCGCTCTGGGCGGATTTGCCCAAGGGCTGCGTCCAAGCGCTGCCGATGCGCCGTCTGCGGCGGGGGGGCACGTTCGATGAATCATGGCCTGATCCGCTGGCTGCTGGATCTCGACGTCATCCCACCGGACGCTCGGGGGGTCCGTCTGGTTTGGGAACACGCCTGGCCGGGCTGGGTGTGGGTCGTCTTGCTCCTGGGCGCGGCGTTGCTTTCCGCCTGGAGCTACACCCGACTTCTTGGGCCGGCCAGGGGCCGGGCGGTGCTGGCGGTGACCAGGACTCTGCTCGTGGTGCTGATACTTCTGATGATCAGTGGCCCGATGCTCCAGCAGCCGCGGGAAACCGTCGAGCAGGACTGGGTGCTCGTGCTCGTCGATCGCAGCGCCTCCATGAACATCTCCGATGTGCAAGCGCCGCCGTCGTCGGCGCAGAGCGGGAGGCTCAGCCGCGACGATCAGTTGCGTTCGCTGCTGCATGAGCATGCTCAGATGTGGCAGCAGCTCGCTGAGACTCGGCACGTGTTATGGCTGGGGTTTCACGAAGCCACATTCAATCTGCCCACGACGTCACCGGCCTCCCGGGCGGATGATCTCGCTGCGCCGGTCGATCTCGGAGAGCCGAGCGGACGGCGAACACGCCTCAACGCCGCCCTTGAGCAGGCACTCCAGCGGGCCGCGGCACGGGCGGTCAGCGGGGTTGTGCTCCTTAGCGACGGCCGGACCACTGATCCGCCGACCCGCGCCATCATCAGCCGGCTGCGCAGCGACAAAATAAGCGTCTTTGCTGTTGCGCTCGGGTCCTCCGAGCCGTTTGGCGATTTGGCCATCCGGAGTGTCGAGGCGCCGCAGCGGGCATTTATCCGCGACGAAGTGCCGGTGCTGGTCGAGTTGGATCAGCTCGGATCGGCCGGTGGTGGTGCTCCGGCCGTGGTTAGATTGATCGACGAAACCACTGGGCAAGAGCTTGATCGCGTGGAGCTGCCGGACTGGGGCGATTCGCATGACCGCCCTAGGCAGGTGACGATGACCGCTCGGCCGCTCTTGGCCGGTGAGGCCACCTGGAAAGTCGTCGTCCAGAGCGATCAGCCGGACCTCGTTAGCGAGAACAACGCCCGGACCTTCCGGATAGAGTTGATTGATCGGCCGTTGCGAGTGCTTTTCGTGGATGGATATCCGCGGTGGGAGTACCGATACCTCAAGAACCTGCTGATCCGCGAGAAGTCGATCGAGAGCTCGGTGATGCTGATCTCGGCTGATCGCGACTTTGCCCAGGAAGGGAATCAGCCGATCTCCCGCCTGCCGCGGTCGCCTGAGGAGTTCGCGCCGTTTGATGTGATTCTGCTGGGCGACGTTCCCGCATCCTTCTTCTCGCCCGAACAATTGGACATGATTCGGGATCATGTCGCCCAGCGGGGGGCCGGGCTGTTGTGGATCGGCGGCGAGCGGTACACGCCCAGCACCTATGCGGGCACAGTGCTGGCTGATCTGCTGCCGATGCGCGGGTCATTGGCGCTGCGGGCGATCGGCAGCCCGGTGAACATGGTCCCCACGGCGCTGGCGGATCGGCTTGGTCTGCTGCGGTTGGCTTCAAACGGCCACGCCGGCTGGCCGCGAGAGCTCGCCGAGGCGAGCTTTGGATGGTCGCGGCTTCATTATGCTCAGCGGATCGAGCCCGGGCGGCTCAAGCCCACCGCGGAAGTCCTGGCCGAGACCGCCGCCGAGTTCCGCGGGGCGCGACTGCCGCTGGTCATCCATCTGCGCTATGGCGCCGGACAGATCGTCTATGTCGCCACGGACGAAACCTGGCGTTGGCGATACGGGCGGGGCGAGTTGCTGCCGGAACGGTTCTGGGTGCAGATCATCCGTATGCTCGGCCGCGAAGGCCTCGCCGGCTTGGGTGATGCCGCCGCTCTCGACGTGAACCCCCGGCGACTGACGACCAGCCAGACGATGCGGATCAATCTGGAATTGCTCGACGCCCGCCTGGTGCAAGAGTCGCGGCTCAGCATCGCGGCGATCGTGGAGACGTCCGACGGCGCAGCGATCGCCGAGATCGAGCTGCATCGTCTTGATCGGTCGTCGAGACTTGACCGGGATCGCGTGGCGAACTACGCAGCAACATTTGTGCCGGGGGTCAGTGGGCAACTGCGGGTGCGCATCAATGATCCGACGCTGGCGGATCTCAAGTTGGAAGTCCCGATCGAAGTGTACGCCCCGGATGATGAGCTGCGTCGGCCGGAGACCGATCATCCCCTGCTGGAGGTCCTGGCGGCCCAGACCGGCGGACGAATGCTGGCGCCTGATGAACTTGATCAGCTTCCCGGCCTTTTGCCCAATCGCTCGGTGCGTACGATCAACCCGATCACGGAGCGGATATGGGACTCGCCGTTGGCGTTTGGCCTCGTGCTTCTGCTGGCGGCAGGTGAATGGATCGGCCGCAAACTCATCCGACTTGCCTAGACCACCAGTCCGTATCGGCAGTGGATTCTCTTGGCCGCCGAACGAAACGCCGCCGATAGCAGTAGTGATTGCTTGAGAGCGAGTGCCCGACTATGCGGCAGATCATCGCCGAGCTTCAACGGATCCGACGGCGCAGCCGGGCGATGCTTCTTGCGCAGCGGCTGGCAGTGATGACCGCCTATGCGCTGGGCTTGGTGCTCGCGCTGACAGGGCTTGATTTTCTGTTGCGACTTCCCGGCACGGTCCGTCTGGTGTTGCTGCGGGCTGCCGGCGCGGCCATGGCCTACGCGATATGGACGTATCTTCGGCCGGCATTGCGTTTTCGGCCAGGGCTCACCGAGCTTGCGCTGCGGGCCGAAGCGAAGTTTCCAGAGGTGGCGGGACGTCTTGCCTCAAGCGTGGAGTTCGCGGCCTCGGGCGTTGATAAGACGAACGCACTGGCGGCGAGAAGTGTCTTGGAGACCCAGAACCGGCTCGCCGGCGAATCGCTTGCCGGGGTGCTCAGCCACGCACGAACCTGGCGA
>JAPUKX010000256.1 GCA_027295435.1 Planctomycetota bacterium
TCAGTCCGCCGCCCCCTCACCCTGCCCTGTCGCTCACCGGGGAGGCCCGCCTGTGGAACCGCCTCAAACCGCAGCGGCGTCCGTGTGATCTCGAGATACCCAGCGAGCCGGGTTGTGCCAACCCGGTGGACTCGCGCATGCGATGCGTATCCGAAACCGGCGCCAACAACAACCATAAAGCCCAGGGAAAGCTTTCCCTGGGCTTTTGTGGGCTTTCGACATTTCAGCGTTTCGGCGTTTACTTCACGAGCACGGCCCCCAGTTAGCAAGCAGCGCCAGCAGGTCGAGGATGCCGACTGTGCTGGCACCCGACCCAAACGCAAACCCAAGAAGGCGAGCACGCCTTGAATCGACTACTCCGCCAGGATATGAATAGGTGACTGTCCCGAAATACGCCGCGAAATACGCCCCGACATACGCCACAACTACGCCGTGTTTGCCTAGCGTATCTGCGGAAACGTGGCCCGGCGGATCGCTTCGGTGACTCGCGGTGACTGATTGGCCTACCTGCGGCATTCGCCGCTACGCCTTGGCCTTGGTGGTCTTGGCTTTCCGGCCGGGTGACGGCTTCTCGTCGCTGGGATCAGTTTCCGCAGACGGTTCTTCGGCCTGGTCCTGGGCGGGCTCTGGCTCAGCGAGATCTTCCAGCTCGCGATCGGGCTTGACGATGAGGGTCGCCTCGGCGCGCAGGTCTTTGTCGAACTGGATCGGGACGGGATACTCGCCGATTCGGCGAATGGCATGGCTGAGCCGCACAAACCTGACATCGACACCGTACCCGGCCGCTTGCAAAGCGTCTGACACGTCGCGCTGAGTCACCGATCCGTAGAGCGCGCCTTGGTCGTTGCAACTTCGCTCGATGGTGACCGTGACGTCGGCCAATTGTTCAACGAGCTGCTCGCGGACGGCTCGCTGCGCGGACAGCTCAGATTGCGCCTTGGCGCGCTGCTCCTTGAGCGCGTAGATCTTGGCGGGCGTGGGGGGCTCGGCCAAACGGTGAGGCAGCAAATAGTTGCGGGCATACCCCAGCTTGACCCGCACCACGTCGCCCACGATGCCGAGGTTCTCGACAGTATTCAGCAGCAGCAGCTCAATGTTCCTGGCCATGGTGGTTATCGTCGCCGAGTGTTGCAGCGCCCGCGTGCGCCGCTGAATCGAGGAGGCCCGAAGCTGGTCGTTCGGGCCAGCCGGGATGTGGGCGGGGTTGTGATCAGAATGGGATCTCGCTTTCGGCCACCGGCTGGTGCTCCGATTGCCCCGGTGGCGGCGAATCTTGGTGGGAGTCTTCGGGTTTCTTGGTGGATCGCGGCGCCGTGCTTCCGCCTGCTTCAGCGGGTCGTGAATCGACGAACTGAAAGTTCTCAATCACGACGCGGAGCTTGGAGCGATTCTTGCCCGACTCACGGTCCTGCCATTGGTCGAGCTTGAGACGGCCTTCGATGAACACCGGTCTTCCCTTTGACAGATATTGGTTCATCACCTCGGCAGTTCGCCCCCACGCCTCACAATCAACGAAGGTGGTCTCATCACGGTCTTCGCCGTCCCGGGTCCGATACCGGCGATTGACCGCGATCCCGATGGTCGCCACGGGCTGATTGCTTGGCGTGAACTTCAACTCAACGTCGCGCGTGAGGTTCCCCATCAAAAAGACTTTGTTGACGTTCCCAGCCATGGTTTCTCCAATGTGTTCGTGTTGTCCTTAACGGAATTGCATCGTGGGGGCTGGTGGTGAGTGGCTGCACTCCAATCCGCTCGGCAGTCTAAACCTTCAGATTGGTTGTGGCATCCTCCGTAGCGGGTTTGACGTTGACCTCGATAGTCGCGTCGTCCATTTTCTTCTCCGCCGCCTTCTCCTTTGCAGCCTTGGCTTTGGAGGCAGCGGCCACAGCCTCATCGCGCCGAAGTCGAATTTCGTCTTCCAGCTCCGTTCTGCCGTCAGCCGATTCCATTTGCTCGGGAGTGTACTGATCTGCCCGAATGATGAGCCAGCGGAGCAGTTGCTCGGAAAGATTACAATCGCGTTCGATACCGACCAAGGCGTTACTGCGTGCCCGGAAGTATATCAGGAAGTACACGCCTCGCTTGTGGCCCTTGATTTCGTACGCCAGCCGCCGCTCGTCGAACCTCCGCAGGCTGATCAGCTCAGCGTCGGCGCGAGCGAGAATCTCCATCATGTGATCGATCACAGCCTGGAGGTCAGCGGTGGCCGACTGGGGAAACAGAAACAAGCCTTCATAGGGGTTGATACGATCTTCTGACATGGTTTGGTCTCTTTGAAGTCGCCGGTCTAGGCGGTTTGCCTGCGGTTGAATCGATTCATCGTCGCCACGATGCCGTGCAGCAACCAGCAGACGGCGGCGTCTACGGCCTCCTCCAACGCCGCGTCGATGAGTTGGAGCTGATCGGGCCGGAAGCGGCCCAACACGTATTCGCGTTGCGGGATGTGCTGCGGCGAGTCGATGCCGATCCGCAGGCGAGCGTAATCGCTGGTTGAAAGCTTCTCCTGGATGTCCGCAAGCCCATTATGGCCGCCCGCTCCTGAGCAGCTTCGCAGGCGGATCATCCCGCACGACAGGGCGATATCGTCCACGAGAACGAGCAGGTCAGCGGCGGGATCAAGGCGGTAGAATCGAACCGCCTCGGCCACGGACTGCCCGCAGCGGTTCATGAATGTCGTCGGCTTCACTAAGAGCACGCGGTGCCCGTTGATCGAGGCGTCAATGACGGCGCTGTGGAACCTGCTGCGAGCGATGGCGCCTGACGCATAACGACGAGCCAGACGATCCAGCGCGAGGTAGCCGACGTTGTGTCGGTCGAGCTCGTATCGACTGCCCGGGTTGCCAAGTCCGACGATCAGCTTCATGGTGAGGCCTTGGATTCCGCTTCCTTGCCCTCCTCGGGCTTCGCTTCGGTGATGACCTCAGGCTCGGCCGGGCCGGGCGCAATCTCGACCTCCTCACCGACCGCCTCCTCAGCGTGGACAAACGACACGTGGGCAATGGGCGTGTCGGCGGCGACCTTCGCTTGAACCCCGGGCGGAAGCGATACCTGGCCGACCGTCAGCATCGTGCCCTCGCCCATGGCGGTCAGATCAACCCTGATCTCCTCAGGGATCTCATTCACGCGGCAAGTCACTTCGAGGTCGGTGAGGTCGTGGGTGAGGATGGCCCCGGCCGGGGCGGTGGCGGCGGGTGCTCCCACGAAATGCAGATGAACGCGAACCTCCACCGTTTCGTCGAGATCCACGCGGGTGAAGTCCACATGGATGACCTCATCTCCCAGATACCCGAACTGCAGCTCCTTGACCAGGCAGGTCTCGCTCTTGCTGCCTTGGATGTCAAGGCGCAGCACATGGGTTCCGCGGCCTAGATGCGCGAGGATCTCCTTCTCGTCCACGCTGACCGACACCGTCTCGCGCTTGTGGCCGTAGATCACAGCGGGCAGCCGCCCCTGCTTGCGTAGTCGCCGCGCGTAGCGGGTGCCGATACGCTGCCGAGGCTGAACTTCAATCACTGGCGTGTCGGGTTGCATGGGTAAGGTCCCGGGTGGGGGGGTTGAGTGGCCTTAGCGCTTCGTTCCGATCACTTCGCGAAACAGCGACGAGACGGACAGGTCGTGGTGGATGCGGTAGATCGCTTCGCCAAGAAGCCGCGAGACCGTCAGAGAAACCAGCTTATGTTGGATCAGTTTACACCGGTCGCCGTTGGGAATCGTGTCGGTGATGATGATTCGGCTGATCGGCGCTTCGGCGAGTCGGGGCATGGCCGAGCCGGCGAGCACCGGGTGCGTAGCTGCACAGATCACGTCCGTCGCACCGTGATCCATGACGATCGTCGTCGCTTCGCAGACTGTGCCGGCGGTGGTGATCATATCGTCGATCATCAAGACAGTTCGACCGGCCACGTCACCAACGACGTTGCGAGACGCCACTTCCATGCCGGACTGCCTTCGCTTGTCGATGATCGCCAATTCGGCGCCAAGGCGATCGGCGTACATGTTGGCGACTTTCACGTTGCCCACGTCGGGTGACACGACCACGAGTTTGCCCAGTTCGGCTCTGTGATCGTCGAAGTATTCAAAGAGCACCGGTGCAGCCGAGAGGTGGTCCACCGGAATATCGAAGAAGCCCTGAATCTGCGCGGCATGCAGGTCCATGCACAACACGCGATCCGCCCCCGCCGCCGTGATCAGGTTCGCGATGAGCTTCGCAGTAATCGGCACTCTCCCCTCGTCCTTGCGATCCTGGCGGGCGTAGCCGAAATAGGGAATCACCGCCGTAATTCGCTTGGCCGAGGCCCGGCGGAGGCAGTCGATGTAGATCAACAGCTCCATGACGTTGGCGTTGACCGGGTCGCAAGTAGACTGCACCACAAAGCAGTCGCGTCCACGAACGTCTTCGTCCACCTTCACCATCAATTCGCCGTCGGGAAACAGATTGGTCCTGGCCTTGCCCAGCGGAATGTTCAGGCAGTCACACATCGCTTCGGCCAAGTCGAGGCTGGCCCGGCCGGTGAACACTTTCAGATGGTCGCGGTCATTCGCACTCACGTTCTTCGCTCCACCCGTGCAGACAGGATCGCATCGACTTCCGCCAACTGTTGCGGCGTGTTAATTGATAGCACTTCCTCGTAGGGGATTCCATTCACCAGCTCCACACGATGGCCACGAGCCCGCAACATCGCTGGAACGTCCGTGATCTGATATTCCCCACTGGTCTCATCCGGTTCAAGCGCACGAAGCATCTCGAACAGCAACGCCGCATCGAAGCACGCATAACTTGGATAAATCTCGCGGATGGCCAATTGTTGTTGGTTTGCGTTGGCATCCTCCACGATCGCGTGGAACCGGCCGTGCTCGTCGCGCACGATTCGCCCGTAGCCCGTTGGGTCGTCAACGGTAGCCGTCGCCAGTGTGGCCGCAGCGCCCGTAGCCCGATGGCGATCCACGATCGACCGGATCGTTGAAGGGCGGATCAACGGGCCGTCACCGGCCAGCACCAGGACGTCCCCTTCAAAGGCGCCCAGCACAGATCGGGCACAGGCGGTTGCATGGCCGGTGCCAAGCCGGCGATCCTGGGCGACGTACTCGATATCAGCATCGTCGTTGTCAAACAACCGCCGAACCATCTCCGCGCCGTGCCCGACGACGAGGACGATCGGTCGGGCGCCCGCCTGCCGAGCTGCGTCGACGACCCATCGGATCATGGGTTGGCTGGCGACCTCGCAAGCGACTTTGGGCAGATCGCCCTCCATCCGGGTGCCTTCGCCGGCAGCGAGGATAAGCGCGGCGATCGGCCGGTCGGGGCATTGGCTGTCTGAGTTGGAGGATTGTGCGCTCACGCTCCGACGCCCGATGTGCTCAATGGGTCGGCTCGCGGCTCAACGCAACCCATGAGTCTGGAAGCTGGCCCGCCAAGACTCGAACTTGGAATGCCTGGACCAAAACCAGGTGTGTTACCTATTACACCACGGGCCAGTGAAGCGGCTCCAGATGATCGTGTCTGACCACTCTTTGCCCGACCAACCGAACTCTCTGCGCGGCTCGGTGTCCGGCTGGGCCGAAGACCTCATCCGCGGCACACCTCCCCGAGGCTGGAACGCCCGCTTGCCGCGGCCGCAGCGCCCCATGCGGCGCTCCCGACTTGGCCGGGATCACCGACGGCCCCACGTGGGGGAGTTGCAGGATTGTACGAGCTTGCAGTCCCGCGTCAACCTTCCCCGCCAAGCCCGCCGCGCGCGGTCCCTGTAAAGCCGCGACCAGCGGTGACGGTCTTCTCTCCGCCCCGTCCGGGCGGCATAATCCGCCCATTCTCGCCATTGTTCCCTTTTGTTCCTTGGAATTCCAGCTTCTTGAGGTAGGCTTGAGACCTCGTCGGGGCGCATTTCTGACCGCCCGACCTCGGCGCACTGTGAGAGAGAAGAGAGCCATGGGGCTACGAAAGACGATCGGATTGATGGCTGCGGCGATGTTGGCCTGGGTGGGGAATAGCCAGGTCTCCGGCGGATTTGTTGAGGAGTTCACGAACAAGGATGAGTGGATCGCGGCGGTCGGTCGGTTCACGACGATCGGCTTCACCGGCTTCCCGGACGGGACGTTTATCACCGACCAGTACGCCGATCTGGGGATTCTGTTCACGGACGGCAACGACAGCATTTTCCCCAACGAGAACGCTTTTCCAAACGACGGCGTCGGCTTAGACGGCAACGGTGACATCAGCGTGTCCTTTGACACGCCCCAGGCCTGGATCGGTGTGGACTTTCCAGGATTGCTGACCATCGAGTTGTACAGCGAAGGACGGTTGTTCTTCACCAGTAACCTGTGGGGAGGTGGTGCGGGCAACTTCCTGGGGCTGATCTCCAGCGAGCTGTTCGACGCGGCCGTGCTCATCGATCCGCTCGGGGAAGCTGAGATTGACGACCTCCACTTCGGGGTGCCCGCGCCGGGCGCGCTTTGGCTGCTTGCCGTCGCCGCGCTCTTGCCGCGACGCAGACGCCGATGAAGATTCGTCATGTTCTTGGAGGGGGGGAAAGTCGTGTTCTCTCCATTGAACCTCTACGAAAGGACAAAGGCCATGAGAAGGATCAATAGTCATTCCGCTGTGGCTTGTTTGGCGGGCGCTGCCTTGGGATTGGTTGACAGCAGCATCGCAACCGCTCAGACCTGTTACCGCCTGACGGATCTGAAAGCCCTGGGCTTTCCGCCCGGCCCGGACCAGCGATTCGGGATCAACACTGCCGGGGAGGTTGCGTTTACCGCTGTGGTCAACGAAAGGAGGCACGCCTTTGTCTGGCTGCCCCAGCCCAACTACGGTTTTGCCACGGGCGGCTGAAGGACCTGCACGTCCTCGCCGGGCTGGACCGAATTGCCCGGCACTCAACTGCGCGTCGCATGTGTGCCGATACAGAACACATGCCCACAAACGTCGAGTCGATCCTGAAGCTGGAGGTTCCCCTGATCGTTCAGATCGCCCAGCGCTCGATGCCCGTGAAGGAGGTGTTGTCGGTGGTTCCGGGATCGATCATCGAGCTGCCCAAGCCGGCCGACGGTGATCTGGAGATT
>JAPUKX010000257.1 GCA_027295435.1 Planctomycetota bacterium
GTCACCGACCTCTTTAGGATCCACGTTCGCCTTGGCGAAGATCGAGCACACCCGCGCGTGGGCGTACTGAAGGTACGGGCCGGTGTTCCCCTCGAAGGCGATCATTCGGTCGAGGTTGAACACGTAATCGCGCACAAGATCACTGGAAAGGTCAGCGTACTTGACCGCGCCGATCCCGACCGCCCGGCCGATCTGGGCCAGCTGCTGGGGGTCCAGGCCGTGGGTTGGGGCGGCCGGGTCCGCGGCGCGCTTCTTCACCTCCAGCGTTCCCCGATCGATCGCTTTCTTGAGCAATGTCGCCAGCGGCACATTCTCCCCGCTGCGCGTCTTGAGCGGTGAGCGGTCCGCGCCCAGAACGGCGCCGAATGGAATGTGGATGAGCTGCGCCTGCGTGCCGTCCGGCAGGCGGTCCCAGCCGATTCTTCCGGCCGCGTCGAACACGTCGCGGAAATGATCACGCTGCCTGGCATCCACCACATAGATCACGCGGCTGGCGCCGAGGTGCTGCACGCGATAGCGCACCGCGGCCAGATCGGTGGTCGAATAGAGGTAGCCGCCGTCGGATTTGCGAATAATCAGCGGCCGATCGCGATCGTCGAAACGAATGATGAGGGCCCCCTGATCTTCCTGTGCGAGTCCTGCCTGGATAAAGGCGTCCACCACCTCCGGAAGCTGGTCGCGGTAGGATGACTCAGGCCGGTTGTGCTCCGGGCCGAGCTTGACGCCCAGCAGATCGAAGCTCTCGTATACCGCACGCATGGTGACGTCGATGATCTTCTCCCAGTCCCTGCGGACATCCGCATCGCCCTGCTGCAGCGCGACGAGCACTTCTTTGGCCGCGGCATCGGCATTCGTGTCCCGGGCGCATTGGTGCTGCGCGCGACGGTAAGCTGCGTCGAGATCGTCGAGCACCAGCGCATCAAGATCAGCCTTGGAGGCGCGAAGCTCACGAAGCACCATGGCGATGGTCAGGCCCCAGTCGCCCAGATGATTCTCTCGATGGACTTCTCGGCCCCGGCGCTCCAGGATCCGCGCCAACGCGTCGCCAATGATGGTGGAGCGGAGATGCCCCACGTGCATCTGCTTGGCGATGTTGACCCCGCAGAGATCGATGGCGATCGGGCGCGTGTCCGGATCGGGGGTGATCCCCAGCGCGGCGGTGTCCATGGCCGCGAGCATCTCGGCGAGGGCCTTTGGTTTGAGGCGGATGTTGATGAACCCAGGCCCCGCCACTTCCGGGGGCTCGGCGATCGCCGACAGTTCGCGCGTGACCGCCTCGGCAATCTGCTGGGCGAGCTTCCTGGGGTCCGTGCCGAGACGTTTGGCCAGGCTCATCGCGGCATTGGCCTGGAAGTCGCCGAACTCCGGCCGCTGGTTCGGCCGAATCAGCGGATCCGTGTCCCCGTAGTCATCGCCTAGTGTCGTCATGATCGCGCGGCGGAGGGCCGCGTCGAGAATCACGATCGGATCAGCGCTGCGCGAGCGTTGTGTTTGCGTCTTGCTCACAGGCAAGGAGTATATCGCTGCCGTCGCCTCCGCCGGGCACGCATACGGGACGGGGCCTACGCGACATGCGCCAGGCGTTGGCAACAGTCGGGGGATGTTGACGATGGTATGATCGGGTGCCCCGGTCGCTGCTCGTTCACCGTCGAGGCTGGATAGGCCAAACAGTGGAGGTGCCGGATGACCGCAGACAAGCTGAACATCCTGTTTCTCTGCACGGGCAACATCGCCCGCAGCCTGATGGCCGAGGCGATCTCCAACCACCAGTTCGCCCAGAAGCTCCAGGCCAGCTCAGCCGGCTCGCAGCCCAAGGACGGGCCCCACCCCTTGACGCTCAAGACGCTGCAAAAGTACGGCGTCAGCATCGATGGGCTGCGGTCAAAGAGCTGGGATGAGTTCAAGGATCAATCGTTCGATTTGGTGATCACGCTCTGCGATGTCGCTCGCCAGGCGTCATGTCCGGAGTTTCCCGGCGAGCCGCGCCGGGCGCATTGGAGCCTGCCCGACCCGACGGAGGCGCCCGATACTCCCCCGAGCATGTTCGAGGCGATCTACGATGCGCTGGTTGAGGCCATCGGCCTGCTGGTCTACGGGCCGAATCCGGACCTCCCCGCCCGGGCAGCCGAGGCCGGCCGGCAGCTCACCCGACGGTTCGCCCCCAGAGCAATCTGACCCGCTCGAAGCGGTTTCCCAATGGGTCGCGCCCAACGGCGAATGTTTTCGTCGTGCGCGCAGAGACCGCTATCATCCCAAGCTCGCACGAGGTCAGGCTCGTTCGTCATGCCCACGCCGACTACTGAACCCACCACGCCCATTGAGAAGCTCGATCGCGTCGGCGACCTGGCGCACCGGCCGCGGGTGCTCTTGGGGAAGATCGGGCTCGATGGCCACGACCGCGGCGTGAAGCTCATCGCCCGGGCCATGCGCGATAGCGGCATCCACGTGATCTACTCGGGGCTCTGGCAGACGCCGCGCAGCCTCGCCATCTCCGCTCGCGACGAGGATGTCGATCTGATCGCCTGCTCGATGATGAGTAATTCGCACCTCGTGCTCGTGCCGAGGCTGATTGATGAGTGCGGCAAAGTCGGCCGGCCTGACATGGTCATCAACGTTGGCGGGATCATCCCCGCCGAAGATGTTCAGCCGATGCTCGACGCCGGCGTGCACCGGATCTTCCACACCGGCACGAGCATGCACGAGATCATCGATGGCGTCCGCGAGGTCACTCGTGCCTATGGCCCGCTGGAATCCGATCATGCCGTTGCTCAGTTATCACGACAGATCAGCCGGGTGCATGGCGGTTGTGAGCCGGCGGACGCGCCCCTGGAGCGCCCGGGTGATGTCGTTGGGCTGACCGGCTCGCCCGGGGCGGGCAAATCCACGCTCGTTGCGGCCATGGCGGCGGAGGCGGTGCGACGCGGCGAGAAGATGGCTGTAGTCGCCTTCGATCCCATGAGCCCCATCACCAACGGCGCCCTGCTGGGCGATCGGCTGCGCGTTGATTTCAACGCCGTGGATGAGAACGTGTACTACCGCAGCCTGGCGATCACCAACGAAGACTATTCCACGCTGCCGGGGATCATTGAACTGATCGGGGGGGCAGGGTTCGATAAGCTCATCATCGAGACGGTCGGGGCCGGGCAGAACGATGTGGCCATTCGCGAGCACGTCGATCGCACCGCCGTAGTGATGGTGCCCGGCATGGGTGATGCGATCCAGATGGAGAAGGCGGGCATCCTGGAAATTGCCGACGTGTTCATCGTCAACAAAGCCGACTTCCCCCAGGGGCGCAAGCTCGTCCGCCAGCTCAAAGACATCGCCGGCACACGCCCGATCTACGAGACCGTCGCAACGCTCGGCAAAGGCACCGCCGAACTCCTTGACGGCCTGTTCGGCTGAGCAAGGTGGATTGGACGCATTCGGCCTGTTGTCGCGGGCCTGGCGGATCGAGTTCTGTGCGGTGGTGTCAGGCGGGTTGGGCTGATGGTGACGCGGGCAGGCTGCGCAGGGCGGCGATGAACAACACGAGGAAGACCAGGTCGAGCCAGGCGAACGGCACCCACACCATCGGGATCGACCCGAAGAAGAAGTGGCCGAGCACCGTCGTCGCGTAGGCCAGTTTGAACAGGACGCCCATCTTGATGATGTCGCGATTGCGAGCCGGGGCCTGGGCCACAAGCCAGAAGCCGATGCCGAAGACCACCACCACCGCTGCCCCCCATTGCACATATCCATCGTGGTTGGGCAGCGTGATGTCGAGCCAGTTGTACGCCGGCTTGAAGAAAAGGAGAGCACCAAGGCCGAGAATGACATCGTACAAAGCAGCCACGATGAAGAAGGGTTTGATCCAGTTGGCGGTCATTTGGTGACTCCTTGTGTACTCGAGCCGTGGCGCTCCACCGGGCCCCGGCCGGCCGGCGGCGACTCAGCGCCTGATCGTGGGCTGCGCAGCATTCGTCCGGCGGCGATCGCCAGCAACACCACGCCGGCGGCGAGGAGTGCCAGGGGGAAAGCGTCGGTGGTCTTGTAAACGCCGCCAAGGTGTTGCATGGTCTCGACGAG
>JAPUKX010000258.1 GCA_027295435.1 Planctomycetota bacterium
CATTCGAGCCGCATGGGACGGCGATAAGCTGAGAATCGAGGTACTCCTCAACCCGCAGACCATGTCCATTTCGACCAAATCTGACTGGCAATTCACCCCATCGAACGCGATTCTCGCGTGGGTCTGGCCGGGGCTCGGACATATCAGCCTCGGCCAGCGCAAACGCGGTCTACTCGTGATGTTTGGAGTGCTGTTCCTGTTCCTCGGCGGCGTGCTCATCGGGGGGATCGATGTTGTGGACCGCAAGGAAGATCGGCTGTGGTTCTGGGCACAGGCCGTGTGCGGACCGATCGCGCTCGCTGTGGATTTCACAAATCAGACCTTCCTCAAGACGCGGCCGCCTGACGGGGCGGAGCGATCCGATGAAAGGGACTCCAGGGCCATCGCTCAGCTGGGCCGCAAGGGCCTCGGCCGCGTCAATGAGATGGGCACACTATTTTGCGCACTGGCCGGATTGATGAACCTCGTCGTGATTCTCGACGCGCTTCACCATCCGACCGGAAGAGTTGCGGATCGGCGGCAGCGCGGCCGCACCGAACCATGATCCCGATGCTCGCCTACGTTCCGTTTCTGGACCCGATCAATGCGGTACACGATTGGTGGTATCTGCTGCTGGTCCCATTGTCGTTCGGCGTGTCCGTGATCTACGTGGCGCTGCGGATGCCCAGTCTCGACCATTACTGGCGACGAGTGTTGTTGATGACCGTGCAGATCGTAGGGGCAATAGCCGCGCTGGCGATCGTACTGGTGGTGCTTGTCCAGGTGGTTATTCCCCGGTTGCCGGTGGAGTAGCGCAATTGCGGGCGAATGAGCTTCGAAGCGATCTGCACCATCCAGGAACCCGTCGGGTCACTGCCCCACCCTTCGCATCACGTATGCGGCGGCGTACATTCCGCCGATGTCCTCGCGATCGACGGACGTCGGCGGGTACTTGTTGTTCAGCGGCTGCAGGCGGATCGTCCGGCCATCGTCCTCGATGTAGATGCGCTTGAAAGTGGTCTCGTTGTCGCGCAGGAGGCGCACAAAGCAGTCCGATCCCGACGGCGTGAGCAGGGCGGGTGAGAAAATCACGATCTCGCCCTCGCGGTAGCCCGGCTCCATTGAGTCGCCCACGACCCGCGCCGCGAATGCTTGTGGGTCGGTGACATCAGGGCAGGCGATGTGCTCGTCGGCAATCGACGCTGGATAGTCCAGGTCGGTGAACTCCCGGGGATACCCGGCGGCAACCTGGTTGATGACCGGGATCTGGCGACCTAACGGAAGGGGCTCGTCCACGTTGGCGGTGAACTGCTCGATGATCTCCCGCAGCTCTCCGGTGCGAAACATCTCGTCAAGGCTCTCGCCTCGACGGGCCGCCTGCCTCAACCGCGCAGCCAGGGTCTGCGAGGTTGCCACGCGAGCCTTGACCTCGGCTGGCGTGCTGTCCCATTGCAATGCCGCAGTCAATCGAGCATCGGTGATTCCCAGGGCCGACTCAATCTGACGGGCCTTGGACGTCGAGACCGTCCGCTGTCCGGACTCCATCAGCGACAGGTGCGACTTGCTGCATCGGAGCACCTTGGCCAATGCCTCCTGGGTCATCCCGGCCTGTTTCCGCTGGTCGCGGATCAGGCGGCCAATGGTCGCCATGTGAACCTCCCGTCAAGATTCAAAAAGTTTACCAAAATGTGAACGCCGGGCTTGCTTTGCGCCTGCCAGTAGTGTAAACATTGATCAGTAGTTTGCAAGTATGAAAACCCATATTGGGCGTCTTTCTTGTAACCCGTTTGTGGAGCGTTTGTTGTGATATTCGAGGCTAGTGCCGACGAGGCCGCCAGGGTCCGCCAGCAACGTGCCCTGGCCGAGCGAATCCTGGATTATGTCGACCCCCTTCGGACAGGGGATCGGGCCCTACTGAGGGCAATCTACGACCGTGGGATGACGGCCAGCGACTTCGCCCGAGCTGTGGGCCAGCGGCCTCGCACGGTGCGTCGGCGGGTCCAGAGGCTTCTGGAGCGGATCGGCTCCGATCACTTTCAGCTTGTCCTGCGGCAGCGGCAAGACTGGCCGTCACCGCGTCGCCGTGTCGCGGAACTCGTTTTTCTCCAGGGCGCCTCGCAGCGGCAGACCGCTGCCTCCACCGGCCTAAGCCTGCATCAGATCAGACAGGAGATCGCCCGCATCCGATTCTTGATCGACCACGATCTTCAGCGGCGCGGGCCGACGGGAGCGCTTGATGCGCAGCATCCGCGTTGAACGCAGCGTCGCGACGGCTGTCCGTCCGTCACCGCGAGTGCTGGAGACGGCCGCCATGTTTGGGTTGGGCGTGGATGATCAACGGAGGTTGCAGCTTGTCCCACCGTGCGAGATCCCACTGCCGCAGGGCGCAGTGGTCTTCGTCACCGGGCCCTCCGGCGGCGGGAAATCCACGATCCTGGCGTTGATCGGGGAGCAGTGCGATATGAACAGCATTGGCGTGATCCGTTTCGACCAGCAGCCCGCCATGCCCGAAGTGCCGCTGGTCGATGTGTTCGATCTTCCGTTATCACGGGTTACGTCGCTGCTGGCCATGGCGGGGCTTGGCGACGCGTTTGTGATGCTTCGTTGCCCCTGCGAGCTGAGCGACGGCCAGAGATACCGGCTTCGCCTGGCGCAGATGATCGAGCTGGCCGAACGTGAGGATGCGGGCGTTGTGATACTGGCCGACGAGTTCGGGGCGACCCTAGACCGCCAGACCGCCCAGATCATCGCCCGCAATGTGTACCGCTGGACCCGCCGATCCGGCCACACTTTCGTCGCCGCGACCAGCCACGATGATCTGCTCGAAGCGCTTCAGCCACAGGTGCTCGTGTACAAGGGCCTGGGCGAGCAGATGGAGGTTGTGCAGCAATGATCGACGGAGCTTGCGGCCCAGCCGTATGTGACAACCCGCGGGAATCACTTCGCCAACGTTTTGAGCGCCTTCCCGCAGCATCAATCGTCCAGAAGCTGCGCACCGAAGCCGGCACGCTCGCCGACTACAGGCACCTTTCACCCTTTCATTACAAATCAGGCCAGCCGGGCGCCGTCACCACGGTCTACCGTCTCGTTTACAGCGCATCGACGGTGGTCGGTCGATTCCGGCGTCGGCCCAACGAAACCACGGTCGTCGGCGTCCTGCTACGGTCACTTCCGTCTCTCGGCTGTCAGCTTCGTGACTACGCGACGAACAATCGCTACCGAGGCATTGGAGCCAGGGCAACGGCAGCCATGCTCAACCACGAGTTCCGCACCATCAGTCGAGTCGTAATCGACCCGCGATGGCGCGGGTTGGGGCTGGCGGTGCAACTGGTCCGCTATGCCCTGGAGCATCCAGAGACGATCTTTTCCGAAGCGCTGGCCGCGATGGGGCGGGTTCATCCCTTCTTCGAGCGAGCCGGCATGACCCGCTACGACCGTCCGCCGAGGCCCGAGTACGCCCGGCTGATCGACGCGTTCGATCGGCTGGAGGTTCCTCCTGGGCTGCTTGCCAGCCGACGGCTGGTCCGCGACGCCCTTGACAAGCATCGCCCAGAGGACCAGCGATGGATCGAAATGGAGCTCCGACGGTGGCATCGCGCCGCCTTTCGTACGCCAAAGCATCGGCTCAACGCCCTCGCGCTCGACGATTTGCTGGTCGCCGCTCGTGATCGGCTGATGGCGCAGCCGGTGTATTACCTATACCACCACAACGATACGGAGGCATGAGAAGGAATCGGTGACGCGAGCCCAACCGCTTCGATCTTGTAACGCAACTGCGTATGGACCCTCCCAGCCATGCCGAACATCCCACTCGACCGGCTCGACGAACATCCTGGCAACGCGAACCGCATGGGCGAGAGCTTGCTGGTGAAGCTCATCGCCCATCTGGGCGAGTCAGGTGACTATCCGCCTCTGATCGTTCGGCCCCACCCCACAAAGAAAGACCGGTACCAGATTCTCGACGGCCATCATCGAGCCAAGGCGCTTCGCCGGCTTGGCCATCCGCACGCTCGGTGCGAGGTGTGGGAGGTAGACGATCAACGTGCTGACTTGCTGCTGGCGACGCTTAACCGGTTGCGCGGCGATGATGATCCGTACCGTCGTGGGGAGCTCCTCGCACGCCTCGCAGGTTCGATGGGTGTCAAAGCGTTGGCCTCTCACCTCCCTGAGGATGTCAGCCGCATTGACAAGCTCATCGCGGCCACTGGGCCGCCACCGGCGCCTGCACAGCCGCCCGACCTGGCGACGATGCCCCAGGCGGTGACGTTCTTCCTTACCGCCGGCCAGCGTGATCGGCTGTCTAAAAAGCTCAGACCTCTCACACGGGATCGAAGCGCAGCGCTGGTGGAGTTGCTGGCTCTGGATGAGCCGACAGGAGCTTAGCCGTCGCTGCAAGTCCGCGGGCCCAACCCCCGCATATCCATGCGGGGCTATAACGCAAACATGAGGCAAGATCATTGATGTCAGCGCCACAAAGGCCGCGTCGAAAGTGCAAAGCGTTTGACGAGCATGTGATCGCGCGGATTGTCGAAGCGGATCGATCGCCCGCCCAGTTGGCCGGGGAGCTGGAGATGAGCTTGTTCGAGCTTTCCGAATGGGCGACGCAACCCTCAATCATCAAGGCATTGGAGGCATTGGCCAGGCTCTCGGACGTGCGGACCCAGATGCTGTTGAGTCAATATCGTGCGAACGCGGCCATCCGGTTGATTGAGATCGCATTGGCCAAGGAACCTCCGGAGGCATCGCGCAGAGCCTGTGTGGATCTGCTGCGGGCCGACCTTGACGTCTTTGAGCAAACGTGTCAACCTACCGTCGAGTCGCAGGACGCGCCGCCGCCAAGCGAGGAGACAATCCTGGCGGCCTTGGAGCGGCTGGGCGAACAGCAGCCATGATCGCAGCCCCCATTGCCCCACGGTTTGGGCACAGCCGGCAGGAAGCAGACATCGCCGTGAGGCGTGCGCTGCGGTTGGTCGGACCGGCGACCTCAAATCAGTTGCACGCCTATATCCGCGTGGTCTTGGGGTTTGACATCCCACGCTCATCCCTGGCTCCGGGGAACGATGCGCCGTTTGCCTACGTCGAGCACGCCTACTTTGAAGACCGCCTGCCCCGCGACTGCGTGGTGTGGGCCAACCGCGGCGGAGGCAAGACCCAACTCGGAGCGATTGCCACCCTGCTGGACATGCTGTTCAAGCCCGGCATCCAGGTCCGCATTCTGGGTGGGTCGTTTGAGCAGTCATCGAAGATGTACAGCTATCTCAAGCAACTGCTTGAGTCTGAGGTCTTCAACGACCTCATTGCAGGTCAACTCACCGGGCGAGCGGTTGAATTGACAAACGGCTCGCGGGTGGAGGTGCTCAGCCAATCGGAGCGGGCGGTGCGCGGGCTGCGCGTCCACAGACTCCGATGCGATGAGGTCGAGCTTTTCGAACCCGAGGTGTGGGAGGCGGTTCAGATGGCGACCCGCTCAGGCTGGTGCGGCAGCCTCTATGTACGCGCCTCGATCGAGTGTTTGAGCACAATGCATCGACCGTTCGGCCTGATGCATCGGCTGGTGCGCGACGCTCAATCATCCAACCGTCGCGTCTTTCGCTGGAGCGTGCTGGATACCCTTCGCCGATGCGAGCCGCATCGCCCCTGTGCCACCTGCCCGCTGTGGACGGACTGCCGGGGCACAGCCAAACAAGCCAACGGCTTCATCGATATCGACGACGCGATCCAGCAGCACGCCCGCGTCAGCTTACCGACCTGGAAATCAGAGATGCTCTGCGAGCAGGCCAGCCGGGCGGACACGGTCTATCCGGAGTTCGACCCGAAGGTGCACACCTCATCGTTTGAGATTGACACGAGCCATACGCGGCCGCCGTCGGGCGATCAGCAGTCCGTTACTGGGGTCCGCCGCGGTGGCGCCCGCCAAGGTGTCCGCCAACCGCAATCGCATTCGAACGGCGGAGTTTGGATCGGCGGCATCGACTTCGGGTATCGCTCACCAACGGTCCTCCTGTGGGGCTGGCTCAATCACGAGGATATTCTGCACATCGTTGATGAGTTCGCGGCATCTGAGCGCACCACTGGGCAGGTGATCGCCGAGGCCAACAGCCGGGGCTGGCCCAGACCTCAGTGGATCGGCGCCGACCCCGCCGGACACCAGCGCAATGAACATACCGGTGAGACCACGATCGGCTTGTGGAAGCGGGCCGGCTGGCCTGTGCGAACACGGAGTCTCTCGGTCGAGGCGGGCCTCGTCGCCGTTCGCCAGCGACTGCAACGAGCCGACGGCTCAATCCGGTTGCGCATCCACCGGCGCTGTACAAGGCTCATTGAGGCGCTGACGATGTACCACTTCCCGCCCGGCAATCCCCACTGCTGTGTGCCGGTGAAGGACGGCCACGACCACGCCGCCGACGCTCTGCGATACATGATCATCAGCCTCGACCGTGAAGCGAGGTCGATCAAGGTCCGGCACTACTGATTACGCAGGTGCCAAGGATCGCCAGGCAGGACGAAGAATGTTGGTGGAACCAGCAGCCCTGGCCAACGTAGAATAATTGCTGGCAGATAGCGATCCGCAGTCGCCGGCCGGCGGCGTACGCGTTCAATGCCCGCGTCTGGTCAGCAGCCTGAAGCGGTGATAATCCAGGAGGTTCGTGGCTATGGCCAAGATGTTTTATACGCTCGAAGAGGTCTGCCTGAAGCTGGGCAAGACTGAAGACGAGATCAAGGAGATGGCCCGGTCCGGCCAGCTCCAGGAGTTTCGTGATCGTGAAAAGCTCATGTTCAAGGTCGAGCAGATCAACCTGCTCGCTGGCGGCGAGGAAGACACCGACGAGGTGCATCTGGCGCTGGAGGACACCAGCGGAAGCTCAGGCCTGGCGCTGACGGGGGAGTCGACCGGGGAGTCGACGGGGGGGTCCGCGATCGGCCTGGCCGACTCCCGAGAAGAGACCGGGGTCTCCGTATTTGATACCGACCATGGCGGTGAGGACGAGTCGGATCAGACGCAGGCCGGTGATGCGGTCGAAGAGGAGCTCAGCCTGGACGCGGTCGGCTCGGGCAGCGGATTGCTCGATCTCACCAAGGAATCTGACGACACCTCACTGGGCGCCGAACTGCTGGAAGAGGTCTATTCGAGCGAAGAGAATGTCGAGATCCCGGCCCATGCCTCCGGCTTGTTCGAGGCTGCCGGTGCTGAAAGTCCAGGCAATCAGGTCAGCGAATCCCCCGGCATGAGCATGCCGGTCGTGGTGGAAGCGTACGACGGAGGTGGATCGGGGCTTGGGGCCGGACTTCTGATCGGCACAGTGGCGGCGCTGGTATGCGTGGCCATTGTCGCGATTGTCGGCACCACCGGGGCAACCCCCGGCCTGGCCATCAAGTTCGCCTCCGGTGGCGGCAGTCTGTGGATGTGGGTCGGCGGCCTCGGCGGCATGACATTGATCCTCGGCGTGATCGGCCTGTTCATCGGCAAGGCGACGGAATAGGCGGGCGGTCGGCTCTCGGCGATCGGCTCTCAGCAAGAAACTGAATCGGGTGACGATGGCACGGGCGAGCTTGTCTCGCTACGTGTGATCGCTACGCTGCCGCTCATGCTGCTTACGCGCTATGGCGCTCGAGAATGGCTGGCGTCAGCAATCCTGGCGGGCACTGCCATCATCTTCCTCGCGTGGTTGGGAATCTGGTGGGCGACGGCGGTGCCGGGAGTCTTGTGGCTGGGCACAGCGTGGTTCTTTCGTGACCCGCCCCGACGCCTACCGGCCGATCTGCCCGACAATGCCCTGCTTAGCCCCGCTGATGGAACAGTGATCGCGGTACAGCAGATGGATCATCATGCAGCCGTGGGCGGACCGGCGATCGTCATTCGAATCTTCTTGAGCATCATCGATGTTCACGTCAACCGCTCGCCCGCCGACGGGCATGTGCTCATGGTCAAGCACCAGCCGGGTGCGCATTATGATGCTCGAAGCCACGCAAGCTCGACGGACAACGAGTCGAACCTGATCACCTTGCAGCTGGGCCCTCATTGGGGCGAGGAGAAGACGATCGGTGTACGGCAGATCGCCGGCAAAGTCGCCAGACGGATTGTCTGCGATCTGTGCCCGGGTGACCGACTTCGGCGCGGCCAGCGCTTCGGCATGATTAAGTTCGGCTCGGGTGCCGAACTAATCCTGCCCCGCACCGAAGCCGTCGAGGTTCATGTGCGAGTCGGCGATCGCGTCAAAGCGGGCCTCACCCCCCTGGCAACGATGCCGATGCCCGGACACAGGGCCTCAAAGTAGCCGATGGCATCAGTGGTGCCCGGGGCTTTCTGTTGAGTATCTGATCTCGCTGCGCCACTGCCGATTCGGGCGATACACTGTGCTCACCATGTCTCGCCGAACGATGCAAGAATTCAGGGAAGAACGGGCCGCCGGCCAGGCCCGGCTGATGGAGATTGACCATCAGGGCCTCAAGCGATTCCTCCGGCTGGATACAGCGGCCTATGAGGACGACGCGCTGCCCGGCCGAACCAAGGAGTTGCTGGGGCTGGTCGCCTCGATGGCCCTGCGTTGCAACGACTGCACCGACTACCACCTACAGCAATGCGTCAAAGCTGGCTACTCGCGCCGCGAGATCATGGACGCGATGAACGTCGCGCTGATCGTCAGCGGATCAATCGTCATCCCTCAGCTTCGCGA
>JAPUKX010000259.1 GCA_027295435.1 Planctomycetota bacterium
AAGGTGAGATCGGGCACGATTTGGCCAACGAGGTCCTCGGTCTCGAAGAGGACCTTGGCGTCGCCGCCGGTGGCGATGACCTGCGGAAAGGCGCCGTAGGCCTCGGCGTATCGTTCGATCAACCGTTGCACCATTCCGCGGATGCCGTGGTACACACCCTTGAGCATGGCCTGGGCCGTGGACCGGCCGAACGCCTCATCATCCGGCGTGGTGAACCGCAGATCGGGAAGGGAAGCGGTGTTCTCATGCAAGGCCTGTAGCTGTATGGCAGCTCCCGGGGAGATCGCCCCCCCATGAAACGTTCCGTCGCCATCCACGAAATCAACCGTCACCGTGGTGCCGGCGTCGATCACCACACATGCCTGTTGGATGCGATCGTACGCAGCGGCGGCATTGAGTAACCGATCGACGCCTGTAATCGTCTCCGGGTCAAGCTGCCGGCCGATCGGCACCGGCACATCCTCTCCTACCCGAAACATCTCAACGGACAGTTGGTCGGCGAGCATTGCGGCGAGCCGATTCGCGACTGGATCGTTGACCGAGGCCAGCAGGATGGCTGGATGTGGCAGATGGGCGATCTCTTCCCACCACTGGACCACCAACTGCACCGTGGCGGGCAGCCGGGTGATTTCGACGTGCTCGCTGGAGTTCAACTCGCCGTCGATGAACCGGCCGATTTGGGCACGGCTGTTGCCGATGTTGACTGCGATCAGGTTGGCACCGTTCATTTCCGGAGGCAGTGTAGGGCTGTGGGGGAGCGTCCGGCCAAGTGCGGGGGGGCTTGGGCGTTGATAGACCGGAAATAGCTGAAAGAGGCCCATATAGAGCGGCCTGGACCGGCCCTGCGGAGGGCTCAGAGGCTGCTTGGCGGCACTGTGCCACCACCTCCGTGGTCCGCCGCCGGGACGATGGGTTTTCCTAGGCTGCCCGACTTCACACGCTCTCGGGATACGCCTTGTTGTCGGTGCTGACGCCTGGAAATTGGGGCTGGCAAGCACGATTCCGCGTTATCATCAACAACTCTCAATGTATTACATCCGTATAATCCCGGCAATGGCCGCCCGGGATCAAACCAGACTCGGCTCTGGGTGGGTCTTGACTTGCAAATGGAACGAGTGCTGTGCATACTACCTGAATACTTGGAATCTAGGCGGATCAGCGGGCCGGCTCGTTGCTTGGCCCGGCATCAGAAGGGCAAACGATGGAAGAGGCGTCGACGACAGGCTCCAATTTGACGGGAAGCGCGAAGGTGAGGCGGCAACGCTACGTTCCGGTTGTTGGACCGCGGCTGAGAAGGCTCCTGGCTGTGATCCTTGGGGCATTTGCTCTGCTGTCGGTGAACTCAGTCTACCTGGCGACCATTTCAGTTCTGCAGTGGAGCACGGGGGCCGTCTATCAGAACTGGTTCTACCTGATCATGTTCCTGTTTCATTTGGTGGTGGGCGTCCTGATCGTCGTCCCGCTGATCGTGTATGGTGCGATCCACTTCCACAATGCCAGGAATCGGCCCAACCGGCGAGCGATCCGGGCCGGGTATGCGTTGTTCAGCACGGCTCTTGTTTTGCTAGCGACCGGGATCGTGCTGACGCGGATCGAAGGCGTGATTGTGGTCAAGGACCCGACGGTTCGCTCCATCGCATACTGGGTGCACGTGATCAGCCCGCTGCTGGTGGTGTGGCTATTCATTTTGCACCGGCTGGCGGGCCGCCGGATCAGGTGGAGGGTGGGGTTGAGTTGGACGGCGGCAGCGGCGGTGTTTGCGCTAGTGATGTCGGTGCTGCATTCTCAGGACCCACGGCAATGGAACGTGGCCGGCCCTGCCTCCGGCGAGCAATATTTCTTCCCGTCGCTGGCCCGCACACTCACGGGCAACTTTATTCCTGAGCGGGCGTTGATGAACGATCAGTATTGCATCCAGTGCCATCGGGATATTCATGAGAGTTGGTCCCACAGCGTCCATCGTTTCAGCTCGTTCAACAATCCGCCATACACCGCGACCGTTCTCGAGACGCGCAAGGCGATGTTTGAGCGCGATGGCAACGTGCAGGGATCACGTTTCTGCGCCGGCTGCCACGATCCCGTGCCGTTCTTCAGCGGAGCCTTCGACGACCCCAAGTTCGACGATCCGAACTATGATCTGGCCAGCGATCCGACCGCACAAGCCGGCATCACCTGTTCAGTCTGTCACAGCATCACCCACATCAACACGGTTCGCGGCAACGCCGACTACACCATCGACGAACCGGTGCACTATCCCTTTGCGTACAGCGATCATGCGGTGTTGAAGTGGGTCAATCGTCAGCTCGTCAAGGCCAAGCCGGACTTTCACAAGAAGGTATTTCTCAAGCCCGAGGTTCATCGCAGCACGGCGTTCTGCGGAACCTGCCATAAGGTGCATTTGCCCGAAGAGCTAAACGCCTACAAGTTCCTGCGCGGGCAGAACCACTATGACTCGTTCTGGCTGAGCGGCGTGTCAGGGTACGGCGTCAGCAGCTTCTACTATCCCCCAAAGGCAGAGACGAACTGCAACCAATGCCACATGCCGCTGATGGTCTCCGACGATTTTGGCGCGCGCTATCGTGACGATTCGGGAGAGCTCAAAGTTCACAACCACATGTTCCCCTCGGCCAACACCGCCATGGCGGTTCTGGTCGGGATGGACAAGTCTGACGCCGTCATCAATGCCCATCGCGACTTCCTTGAAGGCGTCATGCGCGTGGACATTTTCGGTCTGAAAGATGGAGCGACAATCGACAGCCCGCTCATTGCTCCGATTCGGCCGGAGGTTCCGACCCTCGAACCCGGCCGGGAATATCTGATCGAGACGGTCATCCGCACCATGAAGATGGGTCATCTGTTCACGCAGGGAACCGCCGACTCAAACGAGGTGTGGTTGGATGTGACCGTATCGAGTGGAAATGAGATCATCGGCCGAAGCGGCGGCAGACGCCGCGCGGACAACGCTGTCGATCCATGGTCGCATTTCGTGAACGCGTTCGTTCTCGACCGCGACGGCAATCGCATCAATCGCCGCAATGCGCAGGACATCTTCGTCGCCCTGTACAACCACCAGATTCCTCCCGGAGCGGGGGACGCAATTCATTATCTGCTTCGAGTGCCTCCGACCGTCACCGAGCCGATCACAGTTGACCTGCGGCTTCAGTACCGCAAGTTCGACACCGAATACATGCGGTTCGTCACGGACGACCCGGATTACTTCAACGATCTGCCGATCACCACGCTTGCGACCGACCAGGTCACC
>JAPUKX010000026.1 GCA_027295435.1 Planctomycetota bacterium
TTGAGGACGCTCTGGAGATGTTGTACTGCTTGGGCCTGCGGCAACGTGTCGGGGCCGAGCTGATCGCCTGCCCCACCTGCGGGCGCATCCAAGTGGATTTGTTCACGCTTGTGCAGGAGGTGCGAAAGAAGCTGGCCGATGAAATTGAGTTGCCGATCAAGGTTGCGGTGATGGGTTGTGTGGTCAACGGACCGGGCGAAGCGGAGGGGGCTGATGTCGCCGTGTTCGCAGGCAACCGCCGCGGGATCATCTACGTTCAGGGCGAGCGGGTCGCCAACGTACCCGAGCACGAGATTCTTGATCGACTCTTGCAAGAGTGCCGCGTGTTCCAGGAACGGGTGATGCGCGGTGAGGCCAAGCTCGGCGAAAAGAAGGTCCAGATCATTCCGCCGGACCCGATCGGCGAGCTGGGCAGCGGCTTCGAGAAGATCGCGGCCGGCGCCGTCGAGCAGGTGACGGTTGGAAGGACGTGAGTGGGCAGATCTCACCACCGCTCGGAGCTCGCTGTGCCGCTGACATCGATCGCGCCGATGCGTTGGCCTTCGGGCCGTCGCAAGATTCTCAGGAGTCCCGGAACCATGAGTCGATGGATTGGAATTGCCTTGGCGGCCATGCTGCCGGCAGCAACGCTGGCGGGATGCTCTACCGCCCCTAGAGCACACGGCCGGAATCTCGGGAACACTACAACCTCCGCCCAACGGTCGGCGGATCGCTCGGAAAACCCTTCGTTTCCGCTTTCGATCAGCGATGCAAAGGCAATCCTGCGCGACATGCGCATGCA
The DNA here is from genome assembly GCA_027295435.1 of Planctomycetota bacterium. GTDB lineage: Bacteria > Planctomycetota > Phycisphaerae > Phycisphaerales > SM1A02 > JADFFQ01. The sequence goes on from JAPUKX010000026.1 coordinate 782, forward strand.
TCCCAAGCCGCTGGAGCGTCCGGTCATCGTGGCGGGAGGGATCTTCGATCCGGGCATCGTCGCGCCGGGAATCGCCAGCAAGCTTCGCCGGGTGACGACCGACGGAGATCGGATAATCAGCGTCTGCTTCACCGGTTTCAGCGCCGACACGTTCGACGAATGTCGTGATCGCCTGATCGAGGCAATCGAACGGCGCTTCCCGAGCGATAATCCGGCCGAGACGGTCGAGGTTGACGTGGTTGGGTTCTCAATGGGGGGATTGGTGGCCCGTCATGCCGCCCGCCCGCGCGAGGTCGCCGGCAAGCGGCTCAATATTCGCCGCCTGTTCACGATCAGCACACCGCATCGCGGGGCCCGGCAGGCGGGACTGCCCACTTGGGATCAACGCACAATCGACATGCGGGCGGACTCTGCATTCCTGGGGGGCCTCGACACCGACCTGCCCCGGGCTGAGTATGAGCTCTATCCCTACGTGCGGCTCGGTGACATGATTGTGGGCCAAGAGAACGCCGCTCCGGTGGGCCAAACACCGTGGTGGGTGCCCAACGCTCCGTTTGCGTTCGCCCATCTGGGGGCGGGAAACGACCGGCGCATACTCGCTGATATCGCCCGTCGCCTGCGGGGCGAGGCGCCGTTGGCGACCCACCCGCCCGCAGCGCTTCGGGTCGATGCCGCGCCAGTCAGGCACACGCACTAACTTCATCATTCCTTGCCATCGCGTGGGTCTGATAGGCATCTCGAGACGTACAGGGGCGCAGACGGGCTATGATGATCAGGCAGCCGCCTGCACACGCTTGGGGCAAGGCTCAGCGCCAGGAGCATCTGATGAACAAGCGATGTGGTGCGAACCGAGGATTCACGATCGTCGAGATACTGGTGGTGATCAGCATCATCGCCGTGTTACTGGGTCTGCTGCTTCCTGCCCTCTCGGGTGTAAAGAAACGCAGCCGAAAGATGCAGGAGATCAACGCCATTCGGCAGGTGGGCATGGCCTGGAACCTGTATGCCAATGCCAACAATGAGGCAGCGATTCCGGGCTATCTCGAACCGGCGGTGCAGGATTACTGGAAGGTAGGGTATGAGTACCCGAACGGGGCGACGATACCCCCCGCCCCCGGGTACGGCGCCGGCGTTCCCAACATCGCCGGCCCGTGGACGTGGCGCCTGCTTCCCAACATGGACTACAACCACGAGATGGTGCACGGGTATCGTGATGAACCCGACTGGGATCTCCTTCAGATGGCGGGCGAGGGCGAGATCATCGCCGACGAGCCCAGCTTCGGCTACAACGCCTACTACGTCGGCGGGTGGTGGGCGATGGTGGACTTCAACGGCAACGAGATCCCCCGCTACCGCTTTTACGACGCAACGATTCCATCACTCGGAGCACCCGGAGGGTCCGCCAGGCGGGTTTCGGTCGTTGTACGCTCGGTCGCCCAGATCAGGCGGTCGTCTGAGTTGGTGATCTTTTGCTCATCCGCCGAGCGCCCGCCTGGTGAGTACCACAAGGTCGAGGATAACGTGCCCGGTTCACACATGGTGGTCCCACCGTTCCTCGCCGACCAGCCGCAGTGGAGTCTCTCACCGCTGAACCCCGGCACGCCCACGATCATTGAGGTGTTGGCCGGTAGCCTTAGTGACCCAATCTCGGTGCCCATCGGCCGATACACAGGGTTCGCGGCCGTCCTGTACGCGGACGGCCACGCCGACCGGCAGGCGCCCGGCGCACTGGTCGATCAACGCAAGTGGATCAACATCGCCGACCAGGGTGCCTTTCAGCACCTGGAGTGATCACTCTGGCGAAGGTGCGTCGGAAGCAGTTCTTGTTCTTCCCCTATTGATCGGGGCGCGCCGGTACTTGCGGCACAAGGTGTTTCAGCTGCTGCCTGACCATTCGCCGGATGTTTTGCAACTGGTCGGCGGGGATCGGTGATTGCGCCAGATCGACCTCAATAGCTGTCAGCCACTGTACACCGCCCGGATGATATCCCAGTTGTTCGGCCAAGCGCTCGGCCATGTCGGGCATGTGGCCGGCGCCGTACAGGACCGCGATCGAATCTACCTCTGGCTCGCGCTGTAGGATCGCTTTGAGCTGGTCCAGCACGACCTGATTGCGCTGATCGACGATGACCTCCTTGAATCCGCGGCCGAATTGGTCCAAGCTGTGCTTGAACACCGCCTCATCACCCAGCAGCTCGATGAGCACAACTTTCAATGCATCGGAAATGGCGCCTTCGAAGAACACATCGGCGGCCTGAATCAATCGAAGGAAAAGGACCGCGAGCCTGCCCGGCAATGAGGTTCCGGACAAACTGCCGCTGATCGGAGCAAAATCAACGCCCGCTTCTCGCATCGCCTGCTCCAACTGATCCATCGCCATGTCGCTGGATCGGAAACTCGCCCGGTCGTAGTCCAAGGCCTCAAGCTGAAACTCAAGCCCCAATGCCCTAGCGAGCTCAGCTTGAAGGTTGTCGTCCGCTCGGCCAAGCGCCGCAGGGTGTATCGAATCCGCACCGCCAAGGTGCAGGTCGGCATTGATGCCGTTCCCATCCGGCCGGCCATCGGCTCCCAAGCTGACCAGGTCAAAATCCTGCCCGTCATCTTCGACCCGATATGACACCTTCGCACCCCAGGCGTCCTCCTGGGCGGTCATCAGCCATTCCTCCATGCGCGGATCGTGCTCGGCCGCGAAGCGAATCAGCTCGTCGACATCGCGGGGATACAGCTGTCGAGCCGCGTGGTGGGCCACAGCGACACCGGCGATGAATTGCATGGCTGCCTTGGTGCTCTGGATGCGCTGCTGGTCGTTGGCGCCGCCTGCTCCACCGGTGCCCGGCGGCTTGACCGATTCATACAATACGACCTCATGCTGATCCAGCAATTCCTGCACCGCAACGTACAACTGCTTCTCGCCGATATGGGCCACGGCAATCAGGGCGATGGTCGGCCCCCCGACTGCTTCGGGATCGCCCGGCGCGAAGGTCCGGGCTGCAACCTGAAGGGCGACGGTTCTGCCCGGATCCTCGACGACACGCATGTAGCGATCGCTCCGGCTGGCACTGCCCTGCGCAATGGAATCCGCAGGCTTGATGAATCCCATGCCAGAGGCCAACGTCGCGGCGCCGAGACATCCCAAAAGACCTCTGGATAATCGAACTCCGTATTCACTCATCCCGGGTGTCGTCATTGCACGCGTGATCCTATCCGGGCCTACTGGATGCGGAAGAACGCTGCGAGGCTGCCGGGCGCATCGTCGGTTCCGCCGCAGACGAAACCTGCGCGCCAGCTCCGACTCCGGCGCGGCGCTCGTGCCCAGCGGGGGCTGCATCTCCTTGTTGGGCGGCGGCGATGATTGATTCCACTCTTCCCAACGCCCGCTCAACCTGGGCTCGAAACATCATGTACGGGAACAACGTGAACAGGGCAATGGCCAATCCCATGGCCGTGGTCAGAAGGGCCTCGGCAATACCCACGGACACCGCTCGGGGATCGGTGAGTGTCTGCTGTTCGCCCAGCAGGTTGAACGATTGGATGATGCCGAGCACCGTCCCAAGGATGCCCAGCAGCGGGGCCGCGGTGATGATCGTGGACAGGGAAACCATAAAGCGATCAAGTTTCGGCCGCTGCGTTTGAACGGCCTCAATGGCGACGGCCTCAGCCACCCCCTGCTCAAGCAGTCGTCTGGCCACCAGGCCGTACGGTGAGCGATCTGCGGCGAGCAGCTTCGTCGCCCGCGAGCGGTCGCCGGCGCGGAGTGCCTCGTTCAGTCGCTCAAGCCCTTGCAGACGCCGCGGTCGATGAATCGTCACCCAAAACCAGGTTCGCTCCAGGATCAGCGTAAGGCTGATGATGCTCAGGACCAGCAACGGGAGCATCACAATCCCGCCGCGCTCGATCAAAATGGCCAAGTCACCACGAAATGCGGACATGCGCGCCATCATACGCGACCCTAGCCACGGGCACGGTCGCCCCACCCACGCGAATCGCTTTCGCCGCTACAATCCGGCCATGACCCCCACGGCGATCGAACCGCACTGCGAGCCAGCGAAACTATCAGTGATTGTCAGTGAGATCGAGACCGATCTTGGCCGCCGAGTTGACGCCTTGGATATCCCGAAGGTGTTATGTGCGGCGATTCGGTATGCAGTGCTAGGTGGCGGCAAGCGGCTTCGACCGATCCTGACGCTGCTGGCGTGCGAGGCGGTCGGCGGCCGTCGCGATGACGCCCGGGCCGCAGCCGCGGCGCTGGAGCTGGTGCATACGTTCAGCCTTGTCCACGATGACCTGCCGGCCATGGATGACGATGAGCTTCGTCGAGGCCGCCCGACGCTGCATGTCCACTGTGGCGAGGCGCTGGCCATTCTCGCCGGTGATGCGATGCTCTCGATTGCCTTTGAATGGATCTCCGAGGCGAGCATACCTGATGCGCAAAGGGGCCAATTGAACCGCGAACTGGCCGCCGCCTGCACCTGCATGATCGCCGGACAGGTGTACGATACGATCGGCGGCGTCCCCTCGGGGCGCGCCGGCCGGCAGCGGCTGCACCTGATTCATCGCAACAAGACGGCGGCCTTGCTGCGGGTCGCCTGCCGGATCGGGGCCATCTGCGGCAACGCCACGCCCCAAATCCAACACGCGCTCAGCGACTTTGGCCAAGCGGTGGGGATGATGTTCCAGATCGTGGATGATCTGCTGGATATCACCCAATCGGCCGAACACACCGGCAAGGCGACGGGTAAGGACGAGCAAGCCGGTAAACTCACCTTCCCCGCGGTCCACGGCACGGAGGAATCGAAACACGAGGTCCGCCGACTCCGGCTCGAAGCGCATCATGCCCTGGAACCGCTGGGCGAAGCAGCCCAACCATTGCTGGAACTGTGCGACTACATGGCCGTTCGCACCAGGTAACGCTACCGTATTGTCATCGACCGCACTCCACTGACGATGTCACAGCTCAGCCCAACTCGAAAGCCGGACCAACGACGCTGCTTCCCGATACGCCAACTCACTCTGTTCCTCGGAGCCGCCTGACATGGAACTGAAGATCCTTCCCGGCATCACGAGCCCCGCGGACGTCAAGGCGTTGCCGGTCAAGCAGCTTCCTCAGCTTGCCTGTGAGATCCGCACCGCCATCTGCGACCAGATCATGAAGACCGGCGGCCATTTTGCGCCGAACCTCGGCGTGGTGGAGCTGACGATTGCGCTGCATTATGTGTTCGACTTTGGTCACGATCGGCTGCTCTTTGACGTCGGCCACCAATGTTACCCGCACAAGCTGCTGACGGGTCGGTTACACATGCTGCCACAGCTTCGTCAGACCGGCGGCATGGCGGGGTTCCCTGATCCGCGCGAGTCGGAGTACGACTTGTTCTCCGTCGGACACGCGGGGACTGCCATCTCCACGGCCGTCGGTATGGCCCGCGGTGACCTGCTTCGCGGCGAAGCGATGGATCCCCAAACCAACCCCACAGGCAGGCGCGTCGTCGCTCTGGTTGGTGACGCGTCAATCGTCAACGGCGTCGCCATGGAGGGAATGAACAACGCCGGCACACTGCGGCGGCAGTTCCTGGTTGTGTTCAACGACAACGGCATGTCGATCGCCAAGCCCCAGGGAGCGCTGGCCGGGTACTTCGATCGCATCCGCATCAACCCCGCCTACCGGAAAGTGAAGCGGGCGGCCAAGGGCGTCGTGGCGCACCTGCCCGGCGGGTCACTCATTGGCGAGATGTATCACCGGCTCGGCGAGATGGCCAAGGACGCGATCGCGGAGGACGCCTGGTTCGAGAAGTTCGGGCTGCTCACGGTGGGTCCGATCGACGGCCACGACCTGCCCAGCCTTGTGGACATGCTGCTGGAGGTGAAGGATTTCGATCGGCCGATGGTCCTGCACGTCCACACCGTCAAGGGCAAGGGCTACGATTTTGCAGAAGGCGATGCGACCACATTCCACTCACCCAAGCCGTTTACGGTCCAGGGCTGCAAGGTCGAGCTGAAGACCGGCGGGCGCAGCTTCACCAGCGCCTTCGCTGACGCATTGATCGATCTCATGCAACGGGACGAGAAGATCGTCACCTGCACCGCGGCCATGCCGGACGGCACCGGGCTCAACAAAGTCATCCCGAAGTTCCCTGATCGCTCGTGGGACACCGGCATCTGTGAATCGCACGCGATGGACATGATGGCGGGGCTGGCCAAGACCGGGTTCAAGCCGTTCTATGCCGTCTACTCCACGTTCCTGCAACGAGCCTTCGACCAGGCCTTCCAGGAGGTCGCCCTGCACTATTTGCCGGTTCGCCTGTGCCTGGATCGAGCGGGCCTCATCGGCGGCGACGGCGCGGTGATGCACGGCTTCTGTGATATCAGCACGCTGCGCGTGTTCCCCAAGACGGTGCTCATGGCCGCCATGGACGAGCCGAGTCTGCGGGCCGCTTTGGAATACATGCGAACTTACGAGGGCGGGATCAGCGCCGTCCGCTATCCCCGCGATAACGTCAGCGATATGTTCGCCGCCCCCGGAATTGATTGCCCACGGTTCCAACTCGGCAAGGCCAGAACGCTTGTCGAGCACGATGAGCCTGACCTGGCGATCCTCGGCTACGGCGTCATGGCGATCAACGCCATGCAGGCGGTGGAGCTCCTCAACGGCCACGGCGAATACAAGATCAGCGTCTACGATGCCCGCTTCGCCAAACCCGTCGATATCGACCTGCTGCGATCACTGATCGAACGCGGCGTTCCGATCATCACCGTCGAAGATCATGGTATTGAAGGCGGCTTCGGCTCCTGCGTGCTCGACGCCTGCAACGAGCATGGCCTGGACACGAGGCAAATCACGCGACTGGCGATCCCCGACCGGTGGATCTACCACGGGGCCCGCGGCGACCAGCTCGAAGAAGCCGGCCTGGACGCAGCGTCCATCGCCCGAAACGTGCGCGAACTGCTGGGCCGCCAACGCGCCGCACCGCTTGTCGAAACGATTCGGACGCGACCCGATCCAACCAAGGCACGGGTATCTTCCCCCTAGGATTCACCCAAGCCAGCTCCACGCGAAGCCGCTAGCGGCCTCGCGCTTGTACGAAGGTGCACATAGCGCACCTTCTCGCTTAGAGCATCAGGCGCTTCGCTTCGGCGCGCAGGGCGTCGATACAGGATTGGATGTGCTCGGTCGGATCGACACCCAGTTCGGTGATCCCGGTGTTGATGTCTTCGCGCGAAACACCGGCAGCGAAGGCCTTGTCCTTGAGCTTCTTCTTCACCGACTTGGGCTGCAGATCCGCGATGCCGTTGGGGCGAACCTTGCAGCAGGCGACAATGAACCCGGCCAGCTCATCAACGGCGAAAAGACACTTGGCCATCATCGTCTCGCGCGGCACGCCTGAATACTCCGCGTGGCCGAGGATCGCATTGATGATCTCCTCGTCAACGTCACCGCGCTGCCGCAGATGCTCCACGCCCGTAAAGGGATGCTCCTCTCTGGTCGGATGCCTTTCGTAATCCATGTCGTGCAGCAGGCCGGCGATGATCCAGCGGTCGCGCTGGGCTCGCTCGTACTTATCAGCATAAGCGCCCATGCAGGCAGCTACGCACTCCATGTGATGGCGCAGGGATTCACTCTGCGTCCATTCGTGCATCAGTTGGCGAGCTTCGTCGATGGTCATGGCCGGATGGTAGCAGCAGACTTCGTGCCGGGCTGGGAATCCGGTCACCGCCGGCTATGATGTTGCGCGACACTCGGTGAGGTCAGCACGGTGGAACTCCCACTTCTGCAACGTCGTGAAATCGAGGCTCGCGTCCTCGCGCCGGTCATCGAGGCGCTGGCGGCGAAGTTTGGCCGCGATGAAGTGCTCGCCGTACTGAGCGAAACGATCAAGCGCGTCGCCCGCGAACATGGTGCTGAAATGGCGCAGTCCATGGGCAGCAACACCATGACGGACATGGCGAAGGTTCTCAACTTCTGGCAGCAGGACGGCGCACTTGAGGCGACGGTGAATCGTCACGACGATGAGCACTTCGACTTCGATGTCACCCGCTGCAAGTTCGCGGAGCTGTATGAGCGGCTCGGCATCTCCGAGCTGGGGCCGATCCTCAGCTGCAATCGAGACTTCTGCTTCATCGAGGGCTTCAACCCGAAGATCAAGCTGCAGCGCTCCCAGACGATCATGAAGGGCGCCTCGCATTGCGATTTCCGGTTCTCCAGCGGGACCGAAGCGGCCTCTTCGGGGAGCACTTAGCGGGGCAACTGCAGATACCCGTGGGGCCGGACTCCGATATGAATCTGACCCGGACCTTCGACCCGGACCTTCCTCGTCCCGACAGGTCGGGACTCGTCAGGTCCGGCTTCGTTTCATGTCCGGCTTCGAGGTTAGTGGTGGAGGTCCTTGACCGCCCCTTCGATGCGCCGATCGGCCGGCATCAGGAAAAGCACGATCGACTCAAACAGGCGCTGCGACAGGCGGGCAAACGCCCGATAATGCTTGTCGGTCTGATCGCGCAGCTGTTGGAGCGTGACGCCCGCTTCGTCGAGCGCCTGGGGCTCCTGGGCTGCCCAGGTCTCGATCGTTTCCGGATAGATTTCGGGGTGGTACTGCAACCCATAGGTGCGCAGATCGACCGCCCAGGCTTGAATCGCACACCGCTTTGACCGCGCCAAGACCCGTGCTCCGGGCGGAACAACCGTTACCTGTTCTCGATGCCAATGCAACTGCATCGACTCCCATGCGATGCCGCTATAGAGGGTGTCCTCTCGCCCGACATCGGTGAGGCTCACCTCATGCCAGCCGAGTTCAATGCCTCCCTGAACACTCCCGACCTCGCCGCCCAGAGCCTTCGCCAGAATCTGGGTGCCAAGACAGACGCCGACGATCGGCAGCGCCGCGTCGTTTGCCGCTCGAAGATAGTCCATTTCCGGATCGAGCCACGGCTCATTGTCCGTGATCGATTGCGGCCCGCCGCAGGTCACAACGCCATCCACATCATCGAGATCAGCGGGCAGTTGGTCGCCTTCGTGCAGTGAGAACACGCGGAGCTGATGGCCGTAATCACGCAATGCCGCGCCCAGCCGCAAGGCGCCGGTGGACGGACTGTGCTCAAGGATCACGATCGCCATCGGGTCGCAAGCGTATCGGCAAGGCGTCAAAGCATCAAGACATCGAGGGATCAAGGCATCGAGGCATCGCAGCGAGCCGGCGCGTCCTCGCGAGCGGCTTCCGTCGGCTGTCGATACCACGGCAATCGCGGGGAAGAACGCGGCTGTTCGCTATCCGTCGTGTTGGATCAAAATCGTGGCATCGTGCCCGTCGAGGTAGGCCTGGGTGAAGCTGACCCGGCTGCTCAGGGCGAGTGAGAAGTCCAGCCATCGCAGCGGGTCGAACCGCCTGGCCGGTGAGGGGTCCTGGCCGGCCCAGCGCGAATGC
>JAPUKX010000260.1 GCA_027295435.1 Planctomycetota bacterium
CAAAGAGGAAGCCCCGCCAATTAGGGGCGAGGCTTTGCTTAAAATTGCGAAGTGGTGGACCCGATCGGGATTGAACCGACGACCTCCTGCATGCCATGCAGGCGCTCTCCCAACTGAGCTACGGCCCCAAGCTGTGCTGCGGGGTGCAAGAACCCGCCCGCAGGTTCCACAGGATATCGAAAACCCAGAGCCGTTCAAGGCCTGCGGAGTACACCTAGCTGGCGAACTCAACCGGCTCCCAGCCTCAGTTACCGTGGTGGACCTGTTGCTGCTGTTGGCGCAGGTCCATCACGTTTGTTGCTACCATCGTCTGGCAATCACTGAATCAGGGTCTATCCGCATGGATCACAAAGCATCCCGTCACGTGCCATGGCGACAACTCCCCCCGTTGGCCAGGCGTCAGTACATACGATTCCTAGTCTATTTTGTGGTGGGACTCGCCGCGATTCTCTTGCTGATCCGGCTCAGTGTAGTGGCATTTCCACAATCGTTCTTTTCGTCATTCCTTATGTATTCTGCGTTTGCCTATCCTCCGATCTCTGTCTTACTCGTCACACTCTGGGACAAGCGAATGAGGCGCCGGCTCGAAGCGGCTGACTACATGCTTTGTCCTGAGTGTGGTTATCAGCTCACCGGCTTGAGTGGCGAAACGGCATGTCCGGAATGCGGTGTGCCCTGTGATATCGAGCAAGTCGTGAAGGCGTGGAGGGCATATCGCCCCAAGATCGCCGCGCCTGGGCAATAGGTCCATCGATCGTTGCTCTGCCAAGCTCGCACGTCGGGTCCGCAGACCACACCTGCGTTGTCACTCGGCAGGATCGAGCTGCGGGGCCGGGCGGGGATTGTCAATATGTCGCTCGAAGAACTCGATGATGCGGGCCAGGCGGTCCAGGCGTTGTCGCGGATCGCCGGTGCGCGAGAGGTCGTGCCCGGCCTCAGGATAGCGGACATATTCCACCGGCCGGCCGAGCTGCTTCAGCGCACGATAGAGCATCTGAGACTGCGACACGCCGGTGCGCAGGTCCCGGCTGGCGTGCATGATCAGCAGCGGTGTGCGGATGCGATTCACATAGGTCAACGGGCTGTTGCGGTTGATCACATCCCGATAGCGGGCATCGAACGGATAGCCGCCCATCGCGTACTCCACCAACTGCCAGGCGTTGCCCTCGCCAAAGAAGGTTGCGATGTCGTAGACGCCGCGCTGGGCGACGGCGGCTTTGAACCGGCGATCGTGGGCGACGATCCAAGCGGTGAGATAGCCCGCGTAACTGCCGCCGGTCACCACCAGTCGCTCGTCATCCACCCACTCGTTGAGGGTGACCTGATCGACGACGGCCAGCACGTCGCCGGCGGGACCTTCTCCCCAATCCTGGAAGTTGGCCCGCTGGAACTGGTAGCCGTAGCCGCCTGAGCCGCGGGGGTTGGCGTACACCACGCCGTAGCCCCAACTGCACAGCAGTTGAAACTCGTGCCACATGCTCAGTTCGCCGGGGCCCCACATCGCCGCCGGACCGCCGTGGATTTCCACCGCAAGCGGATATTGCTTGCTGGGTTGACGGTCGGTCGGCTCCATGAGCCAGTATTGCACCGTCGTGCCATCGGGCCGGCTGACTAATCCCTCGACCGGGACCGACAGCGCTCGATCTGCCACCCACGGATTGAGGTCGTACACCATACGGTCGCCACGAGCATCGCGGACCATCAGCACGCAGGGATTGGCCGGGCTGGTGATTGCGTAGACGATCGCGCCTCCGCCCGCTGCAAAGGCGTGCACGCCCACCGGGAGGCCGTCGTGCCGGTCGATCATGGTCGCCGGTTCCAGCAGGCCGGGGCTGATGGTCAACAGCTCAAACGCCCCGCGCATGGCAGCGGTGAACAGGACCGCGGTCCGTGTCGGCATCCACTGGAACCTGCGCACCGACGAGTCGAACGTCTCATCATTGGTCAGCCAGACCAGCTGCGATTCGTCGGGACTTTCGGCCGGGGCGATGCCGAGGCGCCGCTGGCGGAACGCGGGCTCATCGAGCTGCCGGCCGATGAACGCCACCAACGCGCCGTCACGGCTGGGTTGTGGATGCTCAAGCGACCACCCTTCGATCGCCAACAGCAGCCGATCATCACTGCCGTCAACATTCACCCTCCACAGGTCGGTGCCTCTGACGCGGTCGGGGTGCATATCGGGGGTCTTCTTCGACTCGTACACAATGCTGTGCCCATCCGGCATGAAGACCGCACGCTCATGATCGAAGAACCCGTTGGTGATCCGCGTCGCGGCCTCGCCGGCGGCGGGCGGATCGCCGGGATCAACCAGGAACAGATGGGCGAACCCCATCCGGCCGCGCAGCTTCTGCTCATCTTGAAACTCAAGTCGCGTGATGACCGTTGGATTCAGGTTGTCGGCGTTCGCCGCCAGCCACGCGCGAATCTCCGCTCGGGCGCCGTCCGGCCGAAGCCCCTTCGGGAGGTGGGCGGCACGCTCGGCATCCTTCCAGTCACGATTAGGTCGCTCGGAGGGGTAGGTCGGAACGCCTTGGATCTCGTCGATCGCCAGCTCCGATCGGACCACAATCGTCCGGCCGTCGGGCGACCATTGCGGATCACCCGCCCCGTGATCGAGGCTCGTGACCTGCCGCGCTTCGCCGCCGTCAAGACGCATCACCCACACCTGTGCATCGCCGCCGCTCTCCTCGTCGCCGCGGACGAACGCGACGCGCTTTCCGCCCGGCGATAGCCTCGGCGCGCGATCATTTCGATCACCAAATGTCAACTGCCTCGGCGCCGCCTGGAGATCGAACAGATCAAGCAGAAACAGATGCGATCGGTTCGCGTAGGCCGGCTCAACCTCCTGCCCGTCTTGCGCGGGCAAAGTGGCAATCGACCGCACCGCAAACACAGCCTTGGAACCATCCGCCGCCACGTCGATCGACGTCACCGTGCGGATGCGAAGGAGATCGGTGATGACCACCGGCCCCTGGTCGCCCCAAGCCCCCGGCGCAGCGCCCACAAGAGCGAGAATCAACCCTGTCCATGGCAAGCTTCGCATCGGCGAATGATACCTATCCCGCCGGCCGGCGCGGCGCAGGCGAACCACCGCGCGCGCAAGCAGCCCCGCATTTCCATGCAGGGCCATTGGGGAACATTACGCGCAAAGACATAGCGGGATTCTTCTCACGCGCTCAGCTCATCCAGCGCGGCTTTGAACTGATCCTTCGAGGTCAACCCGACGAACTTCTTCTTGACCTCGCCGCTTTGGAACAGGATGACGGTCGGGATCGCGCTGATGCCGTACTTGATCGACACATTTTGATTCGCGTCGGTGTCGAGCTTGCCAATCTTGACCTTCCCCTTGTACTCGCTAGCCAGCTCATCGATGGTGGGGGCGATCAGATGGCAGGGCTGGCACCATTCGGCCCAGAAATCTACCAGCACGGGATCGCTGGAGCCGATCACGTCCGTCTCGAAGTTGCCATCGGTGAATTCGTATACATCCGGGCTGGCCATGTTGAAGTCTCCGTTGGGTAATCTGCCCATCGTAGCAGACTCAGCGGCGGCATCAAACAGGCTGCGGCGCTGGGCGGGCCGCGGCGGCCACGGCCAGGGCTTGGCGATGTGCCGCCACGTCGTGGACGCGGAACAGCCGCACCCCGGCCAGCCAATGCATCACGCTGACGGCTGTGGAGCCGATGATTCGGTCGCTCGGGTCGGCCACACCGCTGACCGCGCCGATAAAGCTCTTCCGGCTGGCGGAGCTCAGCACCGGATAGCCGATGCCCAGCAGCGCATCGATGCCCCCGATCAGTTGGTAGTTCTGCCGGACCGTCTTGCCGAACCCCAGCCCCGGGTCGATCACAATCGCCGATGGATCGACCCCCTTGCCGATCGCCGCCTGACATCGATCCATGAGATAATCACGTACTGTTGCGACCACATCGTCATAGACCGGCGGGTCTCGGTATTGATCGCTGTAGGAGTCGGCATCGGGGGGCCGCAGCCGATGCATAAGCACCAGGCCGCAGCGCCGCCGGCGGGCCAGCTCGAACATGCGCTTGTCCTCGGTGCCGGCCGCGACGTCGTTGATAATGTCCGCCCCGGCTTCCAGCGCCGCTTCGGCCACGGCACTTCGCGTCGTGTCGATTGAGATCAGCACGTCAGTCTCGCGCCGCAGGCGTTTGATCACCCCCACGGTTCGCTCGACCTGTTCCTCGACGCTGACGCGCTGTGCGCCTGGCCGAGTGGATTCGCCGCCCACGTCGATGATGCTCGCCCCATCATCGACCATCCGCAGTGCATGATCCACGGCTCGGTCCGCCGTCACGAAAGACCCGCCGTCGGAGAAGCTGTCGGGCGTGACGTTGAGCACGCCCATCAACCGCGGCTGATCGAGCTGAAGCGATCGGTCCGAACCAACCTGCCACACATCGCTGACGCCCATTGCACTGCACCTTTGCACGTGTCGGACAGTGTAGCCCCCGCTGGCCCAGCGGCGCGACGCGACGGTCTTCGACTTGTGGTGAAACGGAGCCGGCGGGCTATGCTTTCGCCGATGGACGGTTCGGTCCTCGCGATGCTCGCTGTGTTGGTGCTCGTGCCGGCGGGCTGGGCGGCGCTATTGCGATGGGCACACTGTCCCGGATGGGCAGTGGTCGGCGGCCTCATCGGCGGACTCATGCTCGGACCGAAGATCTTCGGCCGGGTGATGCCGGACCAATACGAAGCAATGGTCCCAGGCGGCGTCAGAGAGCGTCTGGCCTTGCAACATCTCACGGGCCGACACGGGGCTGATCTCATTGCGGCTGAGCATGCCAACCTCGACGATCAGCAGACGGCACAACTCAAACAACAGCAGGCCCGGGAGCTCAAAGAAG
>JAPUKX010000261.1 GCA_027295435.1 Planctomycetota bacterium
GCTTATCGATGTGGCTGAGGTTGATGTTCGCGTCGCGGAATATCGCCAGAACATCGACCAGCGCCCCCGGCTTATCAGCGGTGACGAACATAATAGTCGTCTTGTCATCACCGCTGGGGAGGGCCTCCTCGCGGCCGATCACCAGGAACCGGGTGATGTTGTTCGGCTTATCCTGGACGTCGGCGAAGAGCGGCTTTGCGCCGTAGATCTCGCCGGCGAGCGTCGAGCCAATGGCCGCGGCGTGCGGCTCGGCGGCGGCGCGCTGAACAGCCGCGGCGGAGCTCTCCATCGCCACCAGCTCCGCCTCCGGGTATTGCCGGCTCAGCCAGCGACGGCACTGATCGAAAACTTGCCGCTTGGAATAGATCCGCTTGATCTCGCCGGGGGCGCAATTGGACAGGACACTCTGGCTGATCTCGATCAGCGCCTCGCTGTAGATAATGACCGCACGCTCACTCAACGCATCAAGCGTGTCCGTGACGCTGCCGCCGATCGAGTTCTCGTAGGGAACCAGGCCGTAATGACAGCGGCCGGCTGCAACCTCCTCAAATACGCCGTCGATTGTGTGCAGGTCGGCGCATTGCACCGACGAGCCGAAGTGCCGCACCGAGGCGATATGGCTGAACGATCCCGGCGGGCCGAGGTACCCCACCCGTAGTGGAAGCTCCAGGGTGAAGCTTCCGGACATCAGCTCGCGATAGATCGCCTCGATGGTGCGGTCCGACAGCGGCCCGGGATTCTCGGCTAGGGCCCTGGCGAGCACCTCCTGCTCGCGGTGCGGAGCGTAGATCGGGCTGCCGACCTCGCGCTTGGCCTTGCCGATCTGAACCACGATGTCTGCCCGCTCGTTGAGTATCCGCACCAGCCGCCCGTCGATTTCATCGATCTTTTCGCGCAGCGCTCGCAGATCAATAGTCGATGACTGATCTTGGCCCGATTCAGCCGATCTGCTCTCATGGGGCTGCTCGTGGTGCATCATTTTGCCAAATGAGGGGTTGGTATAGGATTTCAGATCGGCACAGCGGTCGGCTGAATCGAATGTCGGCCCGTGGAATCCCAGAAAAGAGGCGGGAGCGGCCGTACGGGAGCATAGACGGTGAACGACATAGCGCAGGCACTGGGCGATCTGCCCGTCGCAAGCATGGTCCCCATCGGATTGGGGTTCCTGACCGGCGTTCTGCTGTGGATTGCCGGACAAAGGATCATCGTCGCCGCGTTCGCGACGATCGGCATCCTGCTGGGTGGCGTGGCCGGGTGGATCGTTGGCGAGTGGGTCAACCTTGCGGTTTCGCCCTGGGTGATCGCATTGGTCGGCGCTGGGCTTCTGGGCTGCTTCGCGGCCCTGGCCACACGCATCATGGTCGCGGCTGCCCTGGCGGTCGTGCTGGGGATTGCGGCTCCTCTTGTGGTCCTGACTGCTGTCCAAATCAGCAACAGTTTTCTTGATCAGGAAGCCCAACAGCCAATCGAAGAATCCGAGCCTTCGCCCGACCAGCCCGACGAGTTCACAATGTGGCTGGAACAGGCCCAGGAGCCTCAGGACCAGGGGGCTTCGCCGCCGATTCCGTGGAGGCCGCTCGATGCGGCGCCAGAGGTGCTGACCGAAACATTGGGGCTCGATCAAGACACAGAACAGCGCCTCAAGCGAATCGACCGCGTCGCCCAGCAGATCGTCCAGGGCCTGAAGCAGCAGTGGGAAGGCACGCCGCCGAAGCTTCGCCCCACGATGATCGCCTCGGCGTTATTCGGCGTGCTGGCGGGCGCGCTGCTGGGCGCCCTGGCCAGGGCCTTCAGCGCCGCTGTGGTCACGGCCTTTGGCGGCTCGCTGGTGTGGCTGACCTGCGCCTGGATGCTGGCCACACGGTTGAGCCTGCCGGATGGCCCCTGGCTGCCCGGTACGTCGGCGAGCTGGCTGACGCTGTGGATGTTCGCGTCAGTTATCGGTCTTTGCATTCAATGGCAGTGGACGAGTCCGCCGAAGCGTGCCGATAAGTCGGCTGGCTAGACAACCTGCGGCCGGCTCAGCCAACATCGTCCGCCATGGTGTCGCCGCCCCGGCCGCCGGCCGGCAAGGCAACTTCGTCCATCTCTCGACCCCCAGCATATTGAGGGCTTCCAATGACCAGCCACGCTCTGCTTCTCGCCCAAGAAACATCCGCCGGCACTCCACTCGATGCCAGCCCCTATGAGGTGATCACCTCTCTTATACCGCGGATGGACATCCTCAACCGCCCCGACGAGTTGCTGGCAGCCCTGGCAAATATGCACATCGTATGGGCGTCGGCCCTGGTCATCGTCGGAGCATTGTGTGTGCTCAACGGCTATCGCTGGCACAAATGGGTGATCGTCATCTGTGCATTCTTGGGTGGGCTGGGGCTTGGGCAACTGCTGAGCAGCCAGATGGGCGAATCCCGTATCGTCATGGCTGCGCTGGGCCTGCTGTGCGCAGTCATCGCCACCCCCCTACTGCGCTTGGCGGTGGCCGTCTTCGGCGGCCTGACCGGCGCATTCATCGGGGCCAACGCCTGGTCCGCCTTCAGCAACTCGCCCGATTCCCACATGGTGGGCGCGATTATGGGCTTCATTACGGTGGGGCTCGCCGCCTTCATCATGTTCCGGGCGGTCATCGTTCTGTTCACCTCGATCGGCGGCGCGGCGATGGCGGTCCTGGGAGCGATCACTCTGCTGATGCACGTGCCGGCATGGGAGGGCACCGTACGGACCAGCCTCTCGTCAAACCAACTGCTTCTACCGCTGTTGGTGGGCGTGGCCGCGGTGACCGGCTTCGTCCTTCAGCACAGCTCCATACGCAAGGCCGCCGAGGATGGTGACGGCGAAGCGGCCGGCGCTAGGTAGTATCGCCCAACAGAATCGTGGGGCACGCATCTACGCGCGTCGCTTCAAACAGCCTCGCAAGGCAGTGCGCGGTTCCCGTCCTCCCCTTTGCCCCCACTGAGGTAACAACCTGCCCGTAAAGCATCTGCTCAAGGGTTCATACGATCCCCGCTGACATTCCAGACCGGGCTGCCCGACTTGTCCATGAGGAGAATCGCTGGCCCTGCATCCGTGACGCCGAGCTTGATCCGGTTCTTACCGTCATCATCGTTCAACGTGATTACTGAACCTTGCGCGAGGCACTCGACGGCCAATGCGGGCTTGCCATTACTGGCGGCCATCGTTAGCGCCGGCCCCTTCTTGAACTGTCCGATAGCAAGTGACGGTATCCCTTGACTGGTGAAGAAGCCTAGGCTCGGTTCCTGATAAGGTGGCGCGATGCCCAACGCAGCGCGCGGCCTGCCATGTGAGTCAAAGAGCACGAGTCCGGGTTGCCCCCCATCCACGCCGAGCCACATGCGTTTCCGGCCAGACTTATCGATCACCGTGATTTCGTCGCACTCGATCGAGGCGGAGCGATCCGGGCTTCGTAGACCAATCATCAGTGTAACAGCGAAGAGTACGCAAGAGGCGATGGCGAGCAGCCGCATCCTCGCGTGCGATCGAGAGAGTCGCGAGATGCAAAGCCTCAGTTCTTCGATACAAGGGTCGATCTTGTCCGGCATTTTGTCCATCTGCATTGGTCCTCCCAGGATTAAGCCGACATTTCCCATTTTGCCTTCGCCAGGCTCGACCGCTGAGCGTTCTAAGCACGAGTGTAACCCGCCTCCCCGGAAATACAAGCATTTTCAGTCGCTTGCAACTGAGCGGAATCGACGGTGACAGGCCGAGTCCCGAACAAGACTCCCGTCCCCTCTTCTTGCCCCATCGCCTGCAGCGTTGCCTGATCAGCGATCCTTCGGATTGATTTGCCCCTCGGAATTGCGCAGGGCGGATCATTGGTCTGACACGAGCTTGACCTTGGAGACGGACGGTCCGCTTTCTCCTGGGTCGCCGCTCATGGGGCATGGGCCGACGAGTCGGCAGTGCGGGATCTTCGCCGCGTAGATGGACTCCGACTGCTCTCCCAGGCCATCCGGTCGGACAATGCTCACGTATCTCCTCCCCAGGACTGCCACGTGACCGGAGAGCTTCTTGAGGATCTGCGACGAGAACCGGAGCGCTGACTGAAGCGAATTCTCATGGCCCTTCGCGATCGAATACAACATGTAGCGATCTTCGTTGCTCGAGATGAAGCCGATCATGTCGCCTCGCAGCTTCCTGTATGCGCCGAGCTCGGTGTCCGGAACGGGCTGATTGAAGATGCCATCTTGGCACCAGTGCGTCCTCCAGACGCTCTGTACGTATCGCTCGTACAGGCGGCCCGCCCGTCTGGGCGAGCGGAGGAACATGGGCGCCAGGATCGCGACGAAGCACGATGTTCCGACGGAACTGCTGGACGTGAACCAGACCTGATTGGACGTATATCCGATCTGTACCCAGTTCGCGCCGTGGATCCGGGGCGTCCTCGTGTGCGCGTACGGGATGCCCTTGATCCGGGAGGGCTCGGCGAAGACGGACTTGTACTCGACGCCCCGTCGCTCGTAGGCGGCGTCGGTGAGTCGGATGAGATCGTCGTCCGAATGACGGTTCGCGTCCGCGTCGACGCTCACGCCAACCGAGATGTAACTTCCGAGCGGAATCGCCCAGGCGACCCCGTCGATCTCGTCGTAGCGCGCGACGAGCCGGAGGAG